>JAADYY010000620.1 GCA_010092805.1 Chloroflexota bacterium
CTGCGGCTGCAAGGGCTGCTGCTCGGCGGCGTCTTCCGCGTGCTGGAAAGCAGCACCATCACCGCCGCGACACTCGATAACGGCGCTGCGCAGATGCGCTTCGTGATCACGCTGGCGGAGTAACCCGCCAACCCCGACATTGATCCACAGGGGGCGAGGCGGACACCCTCGCCCCCGATCTGCTGGCTTGGCGGCGGCGATCAGCCCTTGACCGCGCCGAGGGTGAGGCCGCGCACGATGTAGCGCTGCACAAACAGCGACAGAATCACCGGCAGCGTCACGGCGATCAACATGCGCGTGGAGACGAAGCCGAAGTGAATGCCGCGCACCGTGCCCGTACTGGCGATCAGGAAGGTGTAGGGGCGGGCGTCGCGGGCGGTGAGCCGGCTGGCAAATAAGTATTCGTTCCACGCAAAGGCGAAACAGATCACGGCGGCGGCGGCCAGCGCCGGCACCGCCAGCGGCAGCGCCACCCGCCAGAACACCTGCCACTCGGTCGCGCCATCGACGAGCGCGGCTTCCTTCAGCTCGATGGGGAAATCGGCGAAAAAATCGCGCATGATCAGCACCGCGAAGGGCATCACAAAGGTCGTGTTGATGATGATCATCCCGCCAATCGTGTCGATCAAGCGCAGGTGCTGAAACAACAGCAAAAACGGGATGATCGTGGCGACGGGTGGCAAGAAGCGCTGTGACAAAAACCATGACACCAGATTGCGGTTGCCGAAGCGGAATTTGAACAGCGCCAGCCCGTACCCGGTGATCGTGCCGAGCAGGATCGCCATGACCATCGCGCCCACCGAGATCAAGGCGCTGTTGCCCAGCGCGCTCAGCGCCTCGCGCCCGCCGATGCCGAGTTCGGCTTCCCAGTTTTCCAGCGTCGGCTCGAATTGCACGAACGGGATGAACGTCGGTTGCAGGGCGTCACGCTGCGTCTTGAACGACGTGACCAGCGCCCACGCAAACGGATACAGAATGTAAAGCGCCACCAATGCGATCAATAACCACATCACGATCTGGCCGAGGCGCTCACGCCAGGGGAACGGTTCGGGCGGCGGGGCGGTTTGCGGAGCAGTTTGCGAATATGTAGCCATCAGATTGTCAACCTTTCGACTCAAATGGACGCAGGACGCCGCCTACGCGAAACGTTCGCGGACACGCCAGAAATAAATTGAGGTGATGATGATCGCGACGATCACCAGCCCGAAGGCCAGCGCCGACCCATAGCCCAGGTTGAAGCTGCGGCCCAAACCCGTGATGTACGTATAGTAGGAATACGTCTGCGTGGCGGTGCCGGGGCCGCCATCGGTCATCGCCAGCGGGATGTCGAGGATTTTGAGCGTCTCGACCAGGCGCAAAATCCCGACAGTGCCCAGCGCGGGCGCGATCAGCGGGAAGGTGATGAAACGGAACAGATCCCAGCCGTTGCTGGTGTCGATGCGCGCCGCTTCGTACAACTCATCCGAGATCGACTGCATGGCGGCCAGCACGACGATGAACACGAACGGCGTCCACTGCCACGTATCGACGATCATCACCGCGACGCGGGCCGCCACCGGGTCGGTGAACCAGGGCACGGGCTGAAAGCCGAAACTCGCCAGCATGTAATTGATGGGGCCGTTCTCCTGGTTGAACATCACCTTCCCCAGAAAGCCGAGCGCAATCGGCGCGGCGAACAGCGGGATCGTCATCACTGTGCGGAAGATGCGCAGGCCCGGCAGCGTGCGGTTGAACAGCCAGGCGATGAAGGTACCCAGGAACAGCGTGAAGATGACGCCGAACACCGCCAGAAACAGCGTCGTGACAATCGTCTCTTCCACGCGCTGATCGCTGAGGATGCGGGCGAAGTTCTCAAAGCCGATGAATTCGGCGTCGCGGCCCAGGCGCAAATTTGTGAAGCTGAGCGTGAACGAGTGCAGCAGCGGGAACAACGTGAAAAACAGCACCCACACCACCCCCGGCATGATGAAGAACCATCCAGCCGGGCTTTTCTCGTCCGGGTAGAGCGGGCGCGGGATGAAAAACTGGATCACGAGTGCGCCGGCTGCCACCAGCGCCACCCAGAACCCCAGCGAAACGGGTTCGAGCATCGCTTCGAGGTTGGCGCTGTTGTTGATCACAAACAACAGATAATAGCCCAGGCCGATCAAACCGCCGACGAAGGCGAAGCCCGCAGCGCCGCGCCGGTTGCGCGGCCAGCGCACCGCGATGAGCCAGCCCAGCAGCCCAATGCCGCCAGACACGACGATCAGCGCCACACCGGAAGCGTTGTTCTGCATGTTGCGCGGCGGGGCCGTGAGGAGGGTTTGCGCGGTGAACGAATCATCCCCGCGCAGCACCCAGGGGATGTACAGAAAGGTGAGGACCATCAGAGCAGCCCCCGCCAGCATCACCCAATCGGCGGGGATGAAGCGCTGCCCATTGACCTCTGGTTGGGGGCGAACCAGCGATTGCGAACTGACATTTTCGGCGGTCATTCAGCGGACTCCGGGATACGTTCGGCGGCGTCGGTGTCATCACCGCACGCCGGAACGAAGGTCAAGCGAAGTGTAAGCAAGTGAAGTAGCAGCAACGACAAACGGGCGATGCGGACAACCCCATCCCGTTAGGGACGGGCGGCTGCCCGCTCACCCAGCAAAGCCGACGACATCAACCGTGAGCGTCTGCGCGTGGAAATCGGTGTACAAACGACTGGCCGCGAGGTGCCCATGAGGTTGGCGGAGGGCGCGGCACAGCTACGCCCTCCGCAAGAGCAGCCGAGCGGCTGCCCGGTGATCGTGATGCGCCGTTGGCTGTGGGTTATTCGCCCGTGTAGCCGATGGCCGCCTGGTAGAGTTCGAGCTGCGCATCCACGCCGAAGTCCTCGTTGATGGCCGCCCACTCTTCCGCGATCAAGTCCAGCCCTTCCTGCGCGGTCGCCTGGTTGGTCATCACCTGATTCAGGCGCACGTCCAGGATGTCCCAGAACTCGATGGTGCCGGGGATACGCAGGTAGGTCTGGTAGATGGGGTGGCTGAAGAGGTTCTCACCGTAACCGGTGATGCCCTGTTCGGCGTCGCTGGCATCGAAGCCGGCATCGGCGTAGTCCTCGATGGTGGCGGTACCGCGTGGCGGGAACAGGTGGCTCAGCGAGCTGGGATCGACGCCCGTCCAGCCGTAGGTCACGTTCCAGAAGTTGATGCTGGGCACCGCGTGCATGGCCATCAGGTAGTAGCCCAGGTCGGGGGTATCGCTGAAGGCCGAAAGCACCGGGTGCCACGAACCGCCGGTGGTGTTGCCGACGCAGTTCGGGTTTTCGGCGTCTTCGATGACCGAGTCGGTGGCGCGGTCGTACCACACCGACGAGCACGGGATGCGCGCACCGCCGAGATTCCCGGTGATCACCGAGCGGCTGGGATCCTGCGACAGCGAGATGACATCGCCCCACGAGAAGGTGGCGACGGCGTTGTCATTCAGGAAGTTATCCCAGGCTTCGGCCAGTTCCCAACCAAATTGCGCTTCGGAGCCGGTGGCGGCCAGCGCCTGGAGGAATTCCAGCGCCTGCACATGACCCGGCGAGTTGATCAGCGGTTCCATTGTGTCTGGGTCGAACCAGTAGATGTTGTCGGTGGTGCTGACGGCGGGCGGAGCGTCGCCGTCAGCCGGGGTGATGGTGAATGGCGCGGACAGCGACATGAAGTGGAACATGCCCTGACCACCCGCCGCCAAATGCAGGCTGATGCCATCGTCTTCGTCGCCGTCGCCGTTCCAGTCACGGTCGTTGAAGAACGTGGTGATGTCCAGCAGATCCTGCCAGGTTTCCATCGGGTACGGCATCGGCTCGCCGGTTTCGGCTTCGTAGGTGGCCTGCCATTCGGGGTCTTCGAGGATGTCGCGGCGGAAGTAGAGCATCTGCGCGTCACCGTCGTTCAGCACGCCGTACCAACGGCCTTCCCACTGATGCAGCGCGGCCAGCGGCGCAGCCACATCCGCCGGATCCCAGGCTGGCATGGGGATGCTGAAGTCGGAATAGTCGCAGCCTTCGGCGGCGGCGTCATCCCAGTAGCAGTCGGTCGGCACAATCCAGCCGTTGGGGATGTAGTCACCGTAGTACCACGCGCCGACGTTGATCACGTCGTAGGTGTTCAGCCCGGTGAGGAAGTCGGTGGCGGTGGTCGAGAACAGATCGCTGGACGGGATCTCGACGATTTCGAGAGTCGCGCCAGTGATCGCCTCAAAAGCCGGACGCCAATAGTAGTACGGGCCGGAGATACCGCCGCGCACACCCGCCTGCTGCACCGCAACGGTCAGCGTTTGGCCTTCGAAGAATTCGCGCACGTCGGGCAGGTTCGCATCCAGCAGCGCCTGATAGGCGGTTTCGGCTTCCACCTCGTTGACAGCGCCGGGGAACAGTTCTTCGGGGGTCATGTTGGCAAAGATGTCGTTGCCATCCTGAGCGACAACGCTCAGCGGGGCCACCGCCAGCAGCGCCGCAACAGCGCACAGCAAAATGAGTCTCTTCATCATTGGAGGCTACTCCTGTTGTGTAAAATTTTGTCAAGCACTAGTTGATGGTTACAGATCGTTTGCAGATCAGGTTGATGTTGGTGCGACCTCCTCGCCAGGTGCCGTTTGTACCCC
>JAADYY010000113.1 GCA_010092805.1 Chloroflexota bacterium
GTAATCGCGCCAACGCTGATCCGGCGCAAACTGACGGTAGATCGGGTTATTCGACTGATCCATCGCTTGATTTGCCTGATCAATATCTGACGGCGCTTGCAGCGGATTTTAGAGTTTAGTCGATCATTCACGCACCCAGAGCTGCATCGACGCGCCGTAAAACGGGAACGGCCAATCCAGTTCCAGCGCATACGCTTCGGTGAAGCGATCTTCGGTCGCCAGGCCCAGCCGCACGAAGCCTTCCATCGTGACGAGATATGCCGGCTGCTCATCATAGATCAACTGCGGCGGGATGGCGTAGTTCTGCCCCTCAGCGATCAGCGCCGGATCGACCGGATAGTAAGCCGTCAGTTCCGGCGTCACCAACCCGACCGTATCGACAATCGTCGCCCGGCTGAAGTAGCCCACCGCCCCAATATCGCCAGATGCGACCCGTGTTTCCGCCGTGACACCGTAGTCCTCACGCAGAGTCGTGCCCATCCGCTCGTACAGCAGTTCGAGCGCGTGCCACGCCATGCGCGGCGTGGGGCGCTCCGGCCCGTGATCGGGCGTGAGCGTCCAGCCGTTGACCGACGTGAAGATCCACACCGCGCCCAGCGCCCCGACGATCCCCTGCGCGATGCGTTGTGCCGCCCCTTCGCGCTCTGCCAGTGGACGCAGCAGCGCCCACGCCCCCACAACGATGCCCAACATCAGCGCCGGGAGCGGCGGGGCCATATACCAGCGGAAGATCAGCGGGTTGAGGATGGCGAACGCCGCGAAATACACCCAGGGATAGATCACGAAGGGCAGCAAGCGCGGCAGCCGGCGCGCCACGAACAGCAGTGCGAAAGCGCTTAATGTGAGATAAAGCACGCTGCCGATCATCGGGCCGATGGGGCCGAACGTATCGAACTCGAAGAACGGATTGCTGTAGGTTTGGATCATCTGCGCCAGCGCGCTGCCCGGCTCGATCAAATAGGCGAAGCGCTTGGCCGTCACCGAATTGGGGATCGGCGAGCCGAAGTAGAGCACACTGAACATCAGCCAGGGGAGCATCACGACCGCCCCACCGGCCCACGTACGCCAGGGCAGCCGGGCGATCAGCGGTTGGCCGCGCGTGGTCAGCCAGCGCTCGCCCAGTTGGTAGAAGAACAGCGGCGCATACAGCAGCGCCGAATCGACGCGCGTCAGCAGCCCCAAAGCGACCGCCACCCCGACCGCGTACTCCTTCCAGCGCCACCGATCCGACGTTGACGCTGTGACGAACAACCACATTGTCAGCGTCATCCAGAAGATCGTGACGCTCGTCTCCATGCCGCCGACGGCGAACGTCACGCTCATTGGCGAGATCGCCCAGAGCAGCCCCGGCAGCGCCGCCAGCCAATCCACCCCGATCAGGCGGCGCGCCAGCAAAAACAGCAGCACCACCGTCGCAGCATCGGCCAGGGCACTGACGGCAATCGCGTAAAGCTGAAAATCCTGACCGCCCGTCACCGCCGCGATCCCGGCGAGCACCCCGGCGAAGAGCGGCGTCGTCGTGCCGAGCGTCGCCACACCGGGGTTGTAGACGAATCCCTGCCCTTCCACCAGATTACGGCTGTAACGAAATGTGATGAACGCATCATCGATGGTGCGGGGGCCGGGCAGCGCGCGCGCCACCACCGTCGTGATCATCAGCACCGCGATGATCAGCAGCGTCGTCCGGGTGGTCGCGTGGGCCGCTGGGCGGATCTGCGCGGCGGGCAGGGTCGAGGCGGTCGCCATTTAACGCTTACTCCTGAATGTCGATTGACTTGGCTTTAGTCGTCGGTTGTGGTCAAGGTGTCGCAGCCGTCTGCCGTCTCAAAGCAGACCACGCGCTCGGCGGGTTGTTCGGCCAGCAAAGCGGCCACCCAATCGCGCAGCGGCACACCATCTACCGCGATGGTGTAGAACAGGTCACGCGCAAACGCGGTGTGTTCGCCGCCACCGGCCAGATACACATGGTAATTGGGCAGCGCACTCAGGGCAGCGTCCTGCGCCTGAATCCCCGCGAAGACGAGATCCTGCCCCGCACGGAGGCGGGCCAGCGCCCGCATCCCACTCACCAGATCATTTCCCGCCTGCATGTCTTCTGCACCCAACGCCATGAGCTGATAGAAGAACGCCTGCACTTCATCGAACACCGTCGTGTACTGCCCAATCGTCTGATCGGGATAGGTGGTGGCGGTGTAGGTGTACAGGAACTCCACAAGGTCCGTCATGGTGTTGACTTCCGTATCACCAGTGGCCTGGGGCAGATTGGCATATGTCCCCCAGATTGTCGGCCCCGCCCAATCGTCCGGCACGATCCCGGCGTAGCCGTCGGAGATGAGCGTCACCTGTGCGGAGGGATAGGCCGCCATCACCCGGTGGCCGTGATACAACGCCCCCAGCGCGCCGGCGCTGCTGCCCGTGACAAGCACCCGCTCTGCATCGGGCAGATTGGCGAACGCCCAGTTGAGCGCGACGCTGGCATTCGCAAATCCGCGATGCTCGATCACAAGATCGTTACCATCGGGGCTGCTGTAGGTGACCGTCTGGCTGCCGCTGAACACATCAGCGGAGCAGTAGGGCACGAACACGACAGTATCATCAACGATAGGATTGGCCGGGTTCTCAAAATCAAAAATCCCGCTAGCATTGCGTTCCAGCGTACCGACATCCTGCTTATAATACGTTGAAAATCCGTCCGGGCTGCACGTGCCGTAATCCCAACACGCCCCGCCCCCTTCAAAGTAGATGGTGACATGGCTTTCAGAGCCGGGGCGCACGAAAAACGCATACGGATCGCCCAGCGCGCAGACGGCAGGTGCTTCGGCGGGGATGCGATTCCAGCCGGAGTCCAGATCGGTGAAGGTGGGCGCGGCTGGCACATCCTGCGCCAGCACACCCATTGTTATCAGCAAACAGCCAAAGACAATCAAAATCAATTTTAGCATTGGTGCAATTCCATCTCTTTCTGGGCCGCTTCACACAATTCGCGGCGTAAGATCAACAAAGACCCTCTTATCATAGCTCAAGTTGTGGCTGGTGGGGGATGCTCAATGGGGCGGCGATCCGTAAGATTCCCGATAGATCGCCGCCTGACGCGCACACTGAAGCTAGCGGGGCACGAGCGCCAGCAGCTCATCGGGGTAATCGGTGATGATGCCGTTGACGCCGATGTCGATGAGTTCGGCCATCGTTTCCGGCTCGTTGATCGTCCACACATACACGCCGATGCCCCGGCGGTTGGCGTTGCGCACAAAACTCGGCGTGACCAGCGGCAGCTCCCCGAAGTATTCCGGCAGTTGGAACGCCCGCGAGATCGGCGTGTAGTCGTCGGTGCCGCCCAGCAGATTCGCGGTGAAGAAGCTGCTGATCTCGCTCTCGACGCCCGAAGTGGGCACCTCTGGGCAGGCGGCGCGGAACTCGGCCATCGCGTCCTCGTGGAACGAGCCGATCACGACCCAAGCGGCCAGGTCGTGCTCGCGGATCAGATCACACAGCGGCGCGACAATCGACGGCTCGCGCTGCTTGATCTCGATGCTCATCAGCGTGTCGGGGAAGGTCTCGAAAACTTCCTCAAGCGCCGGGATCGTGATCCCCTGGCCGCGATACGTCCCGGCTTCACCATCCGTTTCGCGGATCGTCGGCCAGGTGTAGCCCGCATCGAGTGTTTGCAGCTCGGCGAAAGTGAAATCCTGCACGCGCCCGGTGCCGTCGGTGGTACGGTCGACGGTATCGTCGTGGATCGTCACAAGGACGCCATCGGCGGTGCTGAACACGTCCATCTCCAGCACATCGACGCCCAGTTCGACGGCGTGCTCGAAGGCGGCCAGCGTGTTTTCGGGGCGCAGACCCGCCCCGCCGCGATGCGCGATGACCAGAAAGTCGTCGTTGCGGATGAATGGGTGATCGGGGCTGGGCTGCGGCGGCTGCGCGAACACAACCGTCGCGCTCAGCAGCGTGAGGGCAGCCAACAGCACGGTACGGATCAGTCGGTGGGACATGCGCTTCTCCCTGAACATAGTCGCGTTGATCGATACCCCGATGATACCCGCTCGCGGCACCGCTGTCCGTCCGTGATCCCGTGAGATTGCCTTGCGGAGCGGGTGGCGGTGCCGCCCCGATATCGATTGTCACCTTAGCCCACCCTGATTTATACTGGGTAGAGTGTTGATGCGCTCGATGAGGTTTTGATGAAATCACGCGCTGCTTTACCCCTGCTCACCCTGCTGATCGTGGGGCTGGCCGTCGGCGTCGGGCTGGCCCAAGATCCCGCCCCTGTGACGTTGTTCATCGACGAGGACAGCCTGACCGTTCACGTGCCCGCCAGCGGCCTGGTCTCGCTGGACGGGCTGGGCTTCCGCTACATCGATCAGGATAACCTGGAACAGACCCATTATTTACAGGAGTACCCGTCGTTTCGCATCCCGTTTCAGACCTTGCGCACACCCATCTGCTTCCGCCTTGAGCGTGACAATACGGATCGCACGATCCCACAGGAATGTATCAACCCGGAGACCATTCTCATCGTCCAGCGCTTATCTTCCGCCAATGTGTTCTGGTACGACGAACTGCTCAACCTGACCCGCTCACTGGTGATCGTCGCGGGGGAAGCAAATTTCGTCGAAATCTGCGGCGCGGGGCAGAGCCGCTGTCCGTTGGACTACCCCCAACCGACGTACACGCCGACATTCACCCCAACGCCCACACCCACAGCGACGTTGACGCCCTCCCATACCCCAACGCCCACAGTGACCCTCACGCCATCGCTGACGCCCACCGGCACTTTGACCCCAACGCCGACGCCGACCCCCTATGTTGCCCCAGAGCACAGCGCTCACATCTGGGACGGCACAACCGGGCAGCCATTGCTCACCCTGCACCACGACGATCGCGTGATCACTGCAGCCCAGCTCCCCGACGAAAGATTCCTAAAAATCTCAGGAGGGTCAGCTGACCCCACCGCCCGCGTCTGGGATGGGGCCACTGGCGACCTGCTGCTCACCCTGCACCACGACGCTGTCGTGTGGGGTGCCGAAC
>JAADYY010000621.1 GCA_010092805.1 Chloroflexota bacterium
CCGGAAGGCGAACCTATCCCGGCGGAAGGCGTCGTTGTGACGGATGTTTCGGGCAACGGCAACGACCTGGTGCGCGTAGACCTGCCCAACGCCAGCCCCGAGGCCATGATCTGGGCGGATGCCAGCGCCGCCAACATGCCAGGCGACGGCAGCATCCGCATTTTCGGCAACAACGACACCCAGATCGGTGCCTACCTGCGCACCGTCGAAGACGCGATGCTCAACGACTTCACATTTGAGGATGGCTACACTGTTGAGGCATTCATCCTGCTGCCAGAAGACTGGAGCGGCGAGGTCAACCGCTGGACGGGGATCCTCAGCCGTCAGGGCACGGGCGGCGACGCTGGCAAGACCGAAAGCGACCTGAACGAAGCGATTGGTCACCTGGCGGTGTCGAACTTCCCGGAATTCCAGTGGGCGGTGTGGCCGACCAACCTGGAAAGCATCCAGACGAACTGGTCGGATCAGTTGGCGCTGGGTGAGTGGTACCACGTGGCGATCATCAACGAGGACGGCAGCACGATCATGTACGTCAACGGTGAGCAGGTGCTGCGCAATCCGAGCGAAACCAGCTTCGGCATTGACACCGCTGGCCTGCCCTGGACAATCGGCGGCACGCACTACGCCAACGAACCCAACAGCTTCCACGGCTGGATCGGTGACATCCGTGTGGTGGCGCGCCCGATTGGCTTCGATGAGTTTCTGACCGCCGGGAACTAATCTCGGCAGCGGCTATTGCTGCTCAGCGAGGGGCGCGGATGTTGTGCCTCTCGCTGATCTCACCCTTCAACGCCTAATGGTAGGTTCCGCTGTTCGGCCCGGCGGACGCGGAACGCCCCTGCCCACAATTCCAGCAGCAGCAGCCGAAACACCACCTCAACTTGTGGCGCGCGCCCGCTGAAATGATCGCGCAGCAAGCGTTCGAGCGCGCGCCGGTCGATCAGATCGCGGGTGAACGCGCCGTCGTCCAGCAGCACCGCCTCGATCCGGGCGCGTAGATCTGCCGCAAACCAACCGAGGATCGGGGTGCTGAACGGCTGTTTGGGCCGCTCAAGCGCAAACGCGGGCAAATATGGGCGGGCCGCTTCGCGCAGCACGTGCTTGTTGCGCCGCATCCGCAGATCGGGCGGCACGGCAGCGGCCAGCGCCATCAACGCGGGGTCGAAGAAGGGGACGCGAGCTTCCAGCGAATGCGCCATCGTGACCTTGTCATTGCTGAGCAGTGCGTTCCCCGTCAGCCACGTGTTGATCACCAGCCGCTGCGCCAGGTTCGCCGGGTCGGGGTGCTGGCTGCGCGCCAGGATCGCCGCGAAGGCACGCTGCTTATGCGCCTCATGCGCCGCCGCTTGCAGATCCGCGCCGTAGAGTTGGGCGCGCAGCGCGTCTGTGAAGACGAGGCCGTCAAACGACTGCAAGCGCAGCAGCCCCTCTTCAGGCGGCAGCAGCGCTTGACGCCAGCGCGGCAGATACGTGGGCAGTGCGCCGATGATCCGGTAGCGCTTGAACGCCGGATAATAGGCTTCCAGCGCCGCGAGTGGTCGATCCAGCGGCGCGGCGAACCGCCCCCAGCGATCATGGGCGGCCAGTACCCAGGGGATCGTTCGATGGTTGCTGTAGCCACCGAACAGCTCATCGCCGCCCAAGCCTGTCAAGACGACCTTGACTTCCTGCGCCGTGATCTCTGACAGCAGCAGCAGCGACACCGCCGACGGGTTGGCGTTCGGCTCGTCGTGCTGATGGGCATAATGTTCCAGGCCGCGCCACCAATCGTCCGCGTCGATCACGCGCTCGTGATGTTCCGCGCCAAAGTGCGCCGCGATCCGGCGGGCGGCCAACAGCTCGTTATCGGGCGTCTGCATCGCGTAGCCGACGGTGAACGTCTTGAGCGGGCCGGTCTCTGCACGGCGCATCAGCGCGAGCACCGCCGCCGAGTCGATGCCGCCGCTCAGAAAGAGGCCCAGCGGCACATCGCTGCGCAGATGCAGCCCCACTGACTCGATCAGCCGTTCACGTGCCGCTTCGATCACAGCTTCGTCGTTCGCGTAGCCAGGCGCTTCATTCGCCTGACCTGCAAAGCCGTCGCCGAACGTCCAGTAAGGTAAACAGCGCGTCTCCCCCCCCTCCGCGATCAGCGCGTGACCGGGTGGCAGCCGCTCGATCCCGGCGAACAGGGTTTCGCTGCCAAGCATGTAGCCAAAGCTGAGATAGGTATCGAGCGCGGGCAGGTTGAGCACCGCCGGGATCGACTCGTCGGCGCACAGCGCTTTGATCTCGCTGGCAAAGCGCAGCAGCCCATCGCGCTGGTACAGGTACAGCGGTTTCATCCCAATATGATCGACGGCCAGAATCAACCGCGCGCGGCGTGCATCCCACAGCGCGAAGGCATACATGCCGCGCAGATGTCGGAACAGGCCGAGGCCGTGCTGCTCATAGGGAGCTTCATGCAAGCCATCTTCATACAGATGGATGATCGTCTCGCCGTCGCCGTCGGTGCGGAAGGTGTGCCCCCGCCGCAGCAGATCGGCGCGCAGCTCGCGGTAGTTGTAGATCTCGCCGTTGAAGACCAGCGCAATCGATCCGTCCTCGTTGTACAGCGGTTGATCGCTGCCTGCCACATCGATGATGCTCAGGCGACGCATCCCCAATGTCACAGGCGCTGCATCGTAGAAACCGTCGCCATCTGGCCCGCGATGCGCCAGCGCCGCACACAGCGCGCGCGTGAGCTGCGAATCAGCGCGCTCGCCGCCCGTCAGATCAAGCACACCACAGATTCCGCACATCGTCGCCTCCTGGAGTTAGTCGATCCTCTGGTTATCAAGCGCCCGCGATGGCGTTGGCTGGCTGCGCGGCGGCGGTGGCCCATCTGGCATTGGCTGATTTGTGGCCGGGGCCGCCGTTGCCTGCACCCGCAGCAGCGGCGGATCGCTGTCGGTCGGGATCGCCCGCAGATAGACGGCAGTCGGGGCATCCCAGGCTGTGCCCGCCGCGCGGATATAGACGCCCGCGTCACGTGTGATGATCGCCTGATTGCGGTAGAGAATCCGGTCGATGCCATCGGCGAAGTCGGTGCGCGGCGGCGGTTCGCCCAGCACCAGCCAGACATCCCCAAAGGGGATAGTCGTGGCAAAATACACCAGCGTCACCCGGCCCGCTGTATCGAAGCCGACGGTGCCGGTAGCGCCGCTTTCGGCCCAGGGCATGGCCCCGCTCCATGTGAATTCGATGAAGACACTGCCGCTGTGCGGATCGCTGCTGCGGGTGACGGTTTGCACCCACCCATGCGCCTGAAGCCGCCTCATCGCTGTTTCGACATCCGTGCGCCCAGGCTGAATGCCCAGCACGCAGGGCGCGACGCAGCCCGGCGGCAGCAGAAAATCACGGAGGCTGGCCGAGTCGGGCGGGTGCAGCCGAATCGCCAGCAGCGCGCCGGCGTGCAGCCCCGTGAGCAGCAGCGCCAGCCGCAGCAGCGGCCTGACCAGCGGCGATTCTCGGCGGCACCCCGCCATGATTCTGATTATCCACACCATCTGCGGCACCCATCGCTCTCGGTGGGGGCATTGTCCCTAATCTGGTAGCAGTGCGCAAACGCACATAAATGATCGTCGTGTGAAAATTATGAATTTAATTTACTGTCAAGTATTGGATGTCTTGAAATCAGGTAAGATAAATGTCAACTCTAATAACGCGCACAGACTGCCGCATCGTGTTGGGAGACACCCATGAACCACACGCCGACACCGAGCTGTGTCCAGCGGGTTTGGGTCTGGTTGACCAAACCCCCCGCGGCCACCAGCGATCCCGAAGACCGCAGCAGCGCGGGCCTGCTTTCGTCGCTGCTGCTGCTGCTTTTTCTATTAATAACGCTGTTGTATGGGCTGCCCGCGCTGGTTTATGGCCCAAGCGACCCGTTCACCAACCCGGACTTCATGAATTACCTGACGGGCGTCGCCATCACGCTGGGTATGTACACGCTCTCACGGCGCATCGATCACCGGACGACGGCGTTGGTGACCTCGCTGCTGTTCTGCGTTGTCGTGGGTGTCGCGGCCTACCCGCGCGGGCTGCCTCATCAGCTTGACTACCTGCGCTACATGATTGTGCCCGTGCTGTTGGCGAGCATGTTTCTGAGTGTGCCCGTGATTCTGTTTGTCAGCGTGTTTGGGCTGGCGGTGATGGTCGGGGTGGGCTTGCTTGAGCCGAATATCTGGGTGATGGAAATTTTGGTGCCGTTTGGGTCGCTGCTGGTGATCGCGACGGTGTTGACGGTGCTGGCGACCGATCACCGCAACCGCTTGGAGGTGCAGCGGCGCTCACAGCTTGAAGCCAACGAGCGCCAGCTCCGGCTGATCACGGATACGGCTCAGGATATGATCGTCATGACGGATCTCAGAGGGCTAGTGCGGTATATCAGCCCGTCGGCGCAGCAGTGGCTGGGGCAGGACGCCGCAGATGTTGACGATCTGGGAGTCTATCAACGGCTGTGGGAAACGCGGATCGATCCCGACGATATGCAGCCGGTGTTTGTCAGCGTTTGGGAAGCTATGCGCACCCAACAGCCCACAACTTTCGAGTTTCGGATGCGCAACCTCGCCGGCGATTATGACTGGCTGGAAGCCAACCTCGACTTTCTATTCGACGACAAGACTCAGCCTCAGGGGTTGGTGTTTGTCATCCGCGACATCAGCGCGCGCAAAGAAGCTGAAGCGCAGCGGCTGGAACGCGAACGGCTGGAAACGGTGCTGGAACAAGAGCAGACGCTCGGTGAGCTGAAGAATCACTTCATGCGCATGATCTCGCACGAGTTCCGCAACCCGCTGGCTTCTATCCGCATGTCAACGGATATGCTGTTGGAATACGGAGATCGGATGGACGCCGACGGTCGCAAGCGGCGGCTTGACGGCATCAACGAGCAGGTGGCGCAGTTAACAATGCTGCTGAACGATTTCACCACCGTGATCCATATGCAGGGCGAATACACAGCTTTCGAGCCGCACTGTGTCGATGTGCTGGCGCTGAGCGATACCATCGTCGAAAACTTCAAGCAGAACCGGGCGGGCACCCGGCGCTTCACCTGCGCCCATGATGGGCCGCTGACCGCAATCTTTTTGGATGAGCGCTTGTTTCAGCATATCCTCACCAATCTGCTCAGTAATGCGGTTAAGTACTCACCGGATGGTTCGGAGATTTGCCTGAGCCTGAGCGTCGCTGATGCTACCCTCACCCTGGCCGTCAGCGATCAGGGCGACGGCATCCCGCCAGCCGATCAGGAACGTATATTCGAGCCGTTCTTCCGTGGGCAAAATACCGCCGAAATCAACGGCACCGGCCTCGGATTGAAGATCGTCCACGACTGCGTCGATTTGCACAACGGCACCGTCACGTTCGTCAGCAAAGAAGCGGTGGGGACGACGTTCGTTGTTACGCTGCCCATCGACCCAATGCAAGCGTGCCCCGAATAGACGCCCATCAATTAAGGATTGATTCACCATTGCCGTTCGCAAGGCATTTATGGAAATAATTCATTCGCTCGGCTCAACAAAACATGGTATGATCTATGCAATTTAATTTAACCTGTAGTGAACGTTGACGATGGATCAATCCTGATGCGTATTCTCATCATCTCCGATATACACGCGAATCTCACTGCCTTTGATAC
>JAADYY010000622.1 GCA_010092805.1 Chloroflexota bacterium
TCACGAGTTGAAGATCATCCACGATATGGGCTTCGAGACTTACTTCCTGATCGTGTGGGATCTGTGTGAGTTTGCCCGCAGCGCCGATATTTGGTGGAATGTGCGTGGGTCGGGCGCGGGCAGTATCGCCGCCTACTGCCTGGGGATCACCAACATTGACCCGATCCAGAACAATCTGCTGTTCGAGCGGTTCCTCAACCCAGGCCGTGTGAGTATGCCCGATATTGACCTCGACTATCCAGACGATCAGCGCGCACAGATGATCGCGTACACAGCGCGCAAATACGGTGAGGATAAAGTCGCGGCGATCATCACGTTTGGGACGATGGGCGCGAAAGCGGCGGTGCGCGATGTGGGCCGTGCGCTCAATGTGGAAGCGGATCTGGTCCATCAAGCTGCCCGCCTGATCCCGACCGAGCCGAAACCGAAGCCAGTCAAGACGTATGTCGAAGACAACCCGGAACTGAAGAAGCTGGTCAGCGAGCACGCCGCGCTCCAGCGCATCGTCGAGACGGCGGCGCTGCTGCAAGGCATCAGCCGCCACGCTTCGACCCATGCAGCGGGCGTGATCGTCGCGGATAAGCCGCTGGTCGAATACATTCCGCTGCACCGGCAGACGAGCAATGACGAAAATGTGCCCATCCATCAGGTGACGCAGTTCCCGATGGAAACCTGCGAGTCGATTGGGCTGCTCAAGGTCGATTTTCTGGGCCTTTCGACGCTGACGATCATGCGCCGCGCCTGCGAACTGATCGAGCGGCATCACGGCATCAAGTACACGATGGAGAACATTCCGTATCGGCCCAGCGGCGACCCTGCGCTGGATGCGATGCTGGAGCAGGCGTTCGGGCTGCTGGGGCGCGGCGAGACGGTTGGCGTGTTTCAGGTGGAAAGCAGCGGTATGCAGCAGACTCTGCGCGAGATGCAGCCGCACCAATTTGAGCACATCATCGCCGCGATTGCGCTCTATCGCCCCGGCCCGATGGAAAATATCCCCACGTTCAACGCCCGGCTGCACGGCAAGGAACCGCCCGAATATCTGCACGATGATCTGAAGCCGATTCTCGCCGAGACGTTCGGGATTCCAGTCTACCAGGAACAGATCATGCAGATTGCCGGGGAACTATTCGGTTACTCGCTGGGCGATGCCGACCTGATGCGCCGTGCGGTGTCGAAGAAGAAGGCCGACGCGCTGCAAAAGCATCGGGCCATCTTCATGGAGCGGGGGCCGGAAAACGGTGTCAGCGCCGAAGTGGCTTCCCAGATCTTCGACAATATCGAGCGCTTCGCCAATTACGGCTTCAACAAGAGCCACGCCTCCGATTATGCCGTGATCACCGTGCAGACGGCGTTCCTGAAAACGCATTATCCCGAAGAATACATGGCGGCGCTGCTTTCGGTGTACTTCGATGACGCCGACCGCGTCACGACGCTGTTGGGCGAGTGTAAACGCCTCGGCATCGACATTTTGCCACCGAACATCAACCACAGTCAGCTTGATTTCGACATCCAGACACACGATGACGGCAAGCGCGCGATCCGCTTTGGACTCGCGGCGATCAAAAACGCCGGGATCGGCGCACTCCAGCACTTGATCGACGAGCGCGACGCCAACGGCCCCTTCGCTGATCTGACGAATTTGTGCCAGCGCGTTGATCTGCGGCATGTGGGCAAGCGTGCGATGGAAAGCTTGATCAAGGTGGGTGCGCTCAGCGATCTCAGCGACAACCGCAATCAGTTGATCGCTGCCCTTGACCGGATCGTGACGACCAGCATCCAATACTTCAAGGATCAAGCGGTGGGGCAGATGGGCCTGTTTGGTGACGCGACCGCCAGCGGCGGCACGACTGATCTGCTGGATAATCTGCCGCCCGCGGAGGAAGTATCTCAGCGTGACGTGCTCAACTGGGAAAAGGAATTGCTCGGCCTGTATGTTTCCAGTCACCCGGTCGACCCGCTGCTGGAACAGGCGAAAGGGGCACACATCATCACCACCGCTGATCTCAGCGAGGCGGGGCCGAGTATGCAGGATCGCGGAATCACCAATTTCGCCGGGCTGATCGCATCAGTGCGCCGGATCTTCACCAAAAACAAAGATATGATGGGCATCCTGCAACTCGAAGACCGCTACGGCAGCATCGAAGTGGTGCTGTTCCCGCGCACGTGGAACGCACACAGCGAGCTGGCCGTTGAGGGTGAAGTGGTCGTGGTCGCGGGCAAGTTTGATCTGTCGCGCGGCGACCCGCAGATCATCTGTGACAGCCTCGCCAAAGAAATGACATTAACGCGCTCGGCGGAGCAACCCGCTGAGGTCATTGACGATGTTCAGCCGGAGGATTATTGGCCGGAAGAAACGCCCGCACCGCGCCCAAGCTTCGGCGCGGCGAATGGCAGCCCAAATCAAGATGGGGGCTGGCAGGGGCCGATTGACGCCGATGAGACGCCCCCGCCGCCCGAAGATCTATTTGAAGCGGTGCCGCCTGCCGCCAACGGGGCTTCCGCACCGCCAACCGCCAGCCGCTGCTTGCAGATCAAGTTTATCCGCAGCGACGACGATGACCGCGACAATTTCCGCTTCGAGAAGCTGCTGGGGATGCTCGATGCACGCCCCGGCGAGGATCGGGTCGAAATCACGCTGATCGAGCAGGGTGCGGTGACGCATGTGATGGACTTCGGCGATCAACTGCGGGTGCGCTACACAGATGCGTTGGTCGGTGAGCTTGCTGCCGTGAGTGGCATCGAAATTGTGCCTGAGTCTGGCGTTTATCAAACGGAAGGCTAAAATTGGAATCACGCAGCAGGCTTGGTGACAACAGGAGCGAAGATCCGTATGAGACGTCGAATTGCGATCATGACCAGCGGCGGCGATGCCCCCGGCATGAACGCAGCCATCAGAGCAGTGGTACGGACGGGGCTGGAACATAATATCGAGGTCTACGGCATTCGCCAGGCATACACTGGGCTGCTAAACGGTGATTTTCAACACTTAACCAGTGTCGAGGTCAGCGGGATTTTGCAGCGCGGCGGCACCATCTTGCAAACGGCGCGGAATCAGGAATTTATGACGCCGCAGGGCCAGAAGCGCGGCTTGCGCCGTTTGAATGAAAAGGGCGTTGATGCGCTGATCGTCGTCGGTGGCAACGGCAGCCTGACCGGTGCGTTGGCGTTGCACAACCTCGGCTTTCAGGTCATCGGAATTCCCGGCAGCATCGACAACGATATTCACGGCACCGATATGAGCATCGGCGTCGATACCGCGCTCAATACGATCCTCGAAGCGCTGGATCGGCTGCGTGATACGGCGTCGTCACATCAGCGCGCGTTTTTGATCGAGGTGATGGGGCGTAACAGCGGCTACCTGGCGCTGACGAGCAGCATCCTCGGCGGCGCGGAGCTCGTCATCACCCCGGAGCGGCCCGTCTCGATGGAAGAGGTCGCTATGTCGCTGGAAGATGCCTACGTGCGCGGCAAATCGCACGCCATCGCCGTGATCGCAGAGGGCGCGCCGTACCGCGTGACCGAGCTGGAGGAATTTCTCAACAAGAATCCGAATATCGGCTTTGAAGTCCGCCTGACGATTCTGGGGCACACGCAGCGCGGCGGCAGCCCCACCGCCTTCGACCGGCTGCTGGCGACGCGGATGGGGGTAGCCGCCGTCAAAGGGATTGTCGATGAGCAGTCCGGCGTGATGACGGCGATGGTTGGGCGTGAAATCAAGATGATCCCGCTTGAGGACGCCGTCAGCAAGATTCGCAGCCTGAGCGAAGGCTACTTCGAGATGGCCCACTTCCTTTCGCGTTGATTCACGCTGATCGCACTGATCGTCACGCTTCTGCCGGGGCGCTGACGCTGGCGATCCGCGCCCGCACCACACGGATCAGGGCGGTCACGGGCACGCGCAGGTCAATACCGCGCTGGCCGCCGCTGATCAGAATATGTTCGTGTTGCGTGGCTGGCTCGTCGAGGACGACGGGCCAGTTTTTTTGCGTCAGCGCCAGCGCGCTGATCCCGCCGACTTTCAGCCCGGTGAGCGCTTCCGCTTCGTCGTGCGTCGCCATCTTGAGCTTCTTCGCGCCGACGCTGGCCGCCAACAGTTTGAGATCCAGCCGTCGATCTGATGCGATCAGCACCAGGATCGGTTTGCCGCCGTCCGGTTGGGTGACCAGCGTTTTGTAGACGAGTTCCGGCGGCACACCCAAGACCTCCGCGATCCGTTCGGCGTCACGCAGATCATCGGGGTATTCGACGACTTCATAGGGAACTTTGTGCTGCTCCAGCAGCCGCATCGAGTTGAGTTTGGTCGCCATCCGTTCGATCTTTCGCTGTGTGGGCAATTCGTTGTGCTCAGCGGTACTGCCGCTGCGCCTGCCGCGCGATCATATCTGGGGCGATGACGCTGGCCCAGAGGATCAAACGGTCGAAGAGGCGCAGCACCACCGTCCGCTGCCGGCGATCCACCGCACGCAGGATCGCCGCGGCCACACGATCTGCCGTCATATTCGGCAGGCGTGGGGCGCGTGTGGCATGACCCGTTTGGCCGAGGCGCTTAGCGCTGAATTCGGTGGCCGTGCGCCCAATGAGCATTTCTGTCACCGCGATTCCATCTGCCGCCAGCTCAAAACGTAGTGCTCGCCCGATGCTGCTCACGAACGCTTTGCTGGCGCTGTAAGCGGCGGCATAAGGCGCGGTGAGCCGGGCCGAGACCGATGAGATCAGCACAATCTGACCGTGTGTTTGGCGCAGCGCTGGCACCGCCGCACGGATGCTGTGCAGCACGCCGTCAATGTTGGTGCGCAGCAGCGTTTCGAGGTCGTCCCAGGCAGCGTCGCACAGGTCGCCGCGCTGCCCGACCCCGGCATTTGCGATCAGCACATCCAGCCGACCAAAACGGGCCACCGCTTGATCGACGGCAGATTGCAGCGCCGCCGGGTCGCGCACATCGGCAGCCATCGTCAGGATCTCGCCGTGTGGCTCTGGCAGCGTCGCGATCACGGTCGTCAACTCCGCCAGACGCTCGGCGCGGCGGGCCAGCGCCACCACATGATCGCCCCGGCTGGCGAACGCGACCGCCGCCGCGTAGCCGATGCCGCTGGATGCGCCTGTGATCAGGATGACTTTGGCCGTCACCGGCTCAAATCCGTCATCAGATGTGCGCCGGTTCTTGGTAGACGCCGAACACCTCGCGCATCACATCAATGATCTCGCCGAGGGTGGCGTCCGCCTTCGCCGCCGCGATGATCGCGGGCATGGTGTTCTCGTGGCCTTCACACGCCGTGCGCAGCCGCGACAGCGCCACCTGCACCGCGTCGTTGTCCCGCTCCAGGCGAAGCTGCTTGAGCCGCGCCACCTGACGCTCGTAGCCCTGTGGATCCATCGCCAAAATCGGGATCGTGATCGGCTCATCCGTGACGTAGTCGTTCACGCCGACAATCGTGCGCTGTTTGGTATCGACCTCGCGCTGATGGCGGTAGCTGGCTTCAGCGATTTCAGTCTGGAAGAACCCGGCTTCGAGCGCGGGCAGCACCCCGCCCAACGCCTCGATCTGCCGGAAGTAGTCATACACGGCGGTTTCCGTCTCGTTGGTCAGCGCTTCGACGAAGTAGCTGCCCCCCAGCGGATCAAGCGTATTGGTGACGCCCGTCTCCTCAGCGATGATCTGCTGAGTGCGCAGCGCCAGCGTGACGGCGTGCTCGCTGGGCAGGGCGAGCGCTTCATCCATGCTGTTGGTGTGCAGCGACTGCGTGCCGCCGAGCACCGCCGCCAACGCCTGAATTGCGACGCGGACGAGGTTGATCTCTGGCTGCTGCGCCGTCAAGCTGACCCCGGCGGTTTGTGTGTGGAAGCGCAGCAACCACGAACGCGGGTCGCGCGCGCCGAAGGTATCGCGCAGCTCGCGTGCCCAGATGCGGCGGGCGGCACGCAGCTTGGCGATCTCCTCGAAGAAGTCGTTGTGGATGTTGAAGAAGAAGCTGATGCGCGGCGCAAAGTCGTCAATATCCAGGCCGCGTTCCAGCGCCCAGCGCACATATTCGAGGCCGTCAGCGAGTGTAAACGCTAATTCCTGCACGGCGGTGCTGCCCGCCTCGCGGATGTGATAGCCGCTCACGCTGATCGTGTTCCACTGCGGCATGTGCTGGGTCGCAAACTCAATGGTGTCGGTCACCAGCCGCATCGATGGTTCCGGCGGGAAGATGAATTCCTTCTGGGCGATGTACTCCTTGAGGATGTCGTTTTGCAGCGTGCCCCGCAGTCGATCCATTGGGACGCCCTGCTTTTCCGCCGCCGCGATGTAAAACGCCCAGATCACCGGGGCCGGGCTGTTGATCGTCATGCTCGTCGAGACCTGATCGAGCGGAATGCCGTCGAAGAGGATCTCCATATCGCGCAGCGAACTGATCGCCACGCCGCAGTTGCCAAACTCGCCGAGCGCTTCCGGCGCGTCGGTGTCATAGCCCATCAGCGTCGGCAGATCAAACGCCACAGATAACCCGTTGTTGCCCTGATCAAGCAGGTAACGATAGCGCGTGTTGGTCTCTTCGGCGGTGCCAAACCCGGCGAACATGCGCATCGTCCACAACTTGCCACGATAGCCCGTTGCATGGATGCCGCGCGTGTACGGGTATTCGCCCGGCAGCCCCAGATCGCGCTGATGATCCAGATCTTCGACATCGAGCGGCGTGTACACCCGTTTGATCGGCACGCTCGACTGGGTGATGAATTCGCGTTGGCGCTCTGGTTTGCGCTCTAGCGCCGCGTCGAGGGTGGTGGCGTTCCACCGCTCAAACTCGGCGGCCAACGCTTCAATGGTCTGACGATCAAAAGCCATTGGGTTTCCTCACATTCGTCAAAAATAGACATCTGTTAGCAAATCAACGCGAAGTGCCGCCGCAATTTTCGTGCAATCACCCCCAATTTGGGAGGGCGCATAACGCTCGATGACGTGTATAGTGATGTTTGGCGGCCTTTCCAATGTTTATTTGCCTATTATAACATTCGGCTTACACGGCGTAGACAATGTTTAGCGACCTATCATCGGGAAGCCCGTGACAAACCCGCACACATCCACCCCATAAGGATGTACCATAGGAATAGACCGACCCGGAGCGAAGGATAACCGAATGGCAGACACCCAACCGATCACGCAGCGCTTTATGGCCGCCGTCAAGATCTCAGAGACACCCGTAGATCGGCTGCTGGTGCCGATTTTGCTGTTCATCGGAGTCAGCTATGGTGCCATTCAGGTGCTGGAAGGCGACTGGCTGGAGGTAGCGGTGATGGGCATCGGGATTCTGCTGCTGCTCAGCCTCGCGGCCATCCGCCCGGTGGGCCGCCGCGTGCTCGGCGAACCCTTCGCGCGCAAACACGCCGCGTACGTCGCGTTCGCATGGCTGCACAGCGTCGTGCTCGCCAATTTGTTGCGCACGTTGGCCGTCACCCCTGCGTTGGGCAAGGACAGTACCATTTACTACACACTGCTGATCGTCATCGTCGCCTTTGTGATCATGCTGATCCGTGTGTTGGCGCTGCTGACACCGCCGTTTCAGCGCATTTTCATCGGGCGCATCCCCGTATGGGAGCAGGTGTTGGTCGCGCTCCACGAGATCATCGCTGCCGGGCTGCTGGCCTCGTTTGCCGGGCAATTGCTGGTGCGGGTCTTTCAGCCGCAGGTATTCACCGTCCGCACCGATGTCGCTTATACCGTTGCGCTAGGGTTGGCGGTGCTGTTGTACTACGGCGGTATCCAACTGATGTGGATTCAGCGCTGGAATGACTGGCTCAGCCAAAATCACATCTGGGTACGGCTGGCGCGGGTCGTGGCACCCGTCACGCTGGTTATCGTGAGCATGGTGATCATCACGCAGTTGGCTGGCCGCGTCGATGAGCGGACGCTGTGTTTGCTGTGCGAAACCAACACGGATCTCGCAATTCTGGCGATCACCCCGGTGATCTGGCTGGTGATCTTCGTCGTGACAGCGCTTGTTTATACCAGCAGTGTAGGGCTGCGGCAACGCTTCCTGCCAGATCTGCTGCTGGACCGGCTGCCAGCGGGCATCGCGCGCAGTTTACGCACCGTCTCTGATATGGACATGCTGCTGATCCTCGGCATTCTGGCGACGGTGATCCCGGCCTATCTGCTGCTGTTGGGCGACAGCGTTGGTGTGATCGGCGGTTTGAGCGAGCAGATCGTCGATCAGGGCAGTGCGCTGCTCGAAACATCGGAGCAAGCGCTGGCGCTGCTGTTCGCCGCGCCGTTTTATGTACTACTGGTGGGGCTGCTGCTGCTGTACGCGACGGTGCTCAGCCGCCCGTCGCTTTCGGCCCATGACCGCGATGAGCTGGTCAATAAGCTGCCCGTTGGTATCCTGATCATCCTGATCATCACACTGTATCTGTTTGCCATTCCGTTCAGCCGCGTATTGATAGAAGGTGAACTCCCCAGTCTATCGCAAGATCTGGGCAGCATTCTGATTTTCAACGTGATGATCCCGCTGCTGCTGCTGTACTCGCACTACTTCCTGTTGATACGTGTGCCATATGGGCGCGGTCAGAGCCGCTGGCGCGTCAACGAGACGAACCGCCTGGCGACGCAGCTTGGCTCGGTCAATCAGCGCATCGACAACCTGAATGGGGAACTCGAACAGTTGGATCGGCTGTGGCACAACGGCACTTTCGGCGCGGATCTCGACCCGGTGCAGCGTCTGGAGATGCTCTACCGCTATGTGCAGATCAACGGTATGCGCGACGATATGAACATGCAGCGGCTGCAAGTGGTGGCTGAGCGGCAGCAGCTCACCGAAGTTTCGGAGACGCCGGTCGCGATTGCCGTCGCACGCCTGCCGATTCGGGTGGTGAGTTTGGGCATCCCGGTGCTGCTGGCGATTCAGGTGTATCAGTGGGCGATTCTGGATGACGGCTTGCGCGAGATCATTCTCAACCCGAACCTCACGGTGATCGAATTCTTCCGCACCATCCTGGAGCAAACGCAATTTTAATTAAATTCACTTAACATTTAGATCATCGTGTGTTAAAATGCCCACACTGGGTTTCTCAGGCGTATGTCGATGCGCAAATGGGGGGAAACAAGGAGGATAACAGGTGATGGGCACGAAAACAGTAGAGGTGAATCACGCGCAGACGCTGGCCGTCTTGCGCGAACATGCGCGCCCGGTGCTCCCAGAAGACACGATGGCCGAGGCCGGGCGTCAGGTGCTGCTGGCCGAACTGATCGTCATGCTTGAGCATGAAGCGGGCAGCCGCACCGGCGACGACATCGAAGACGTGCATGATATGCGCGTGGCAATCCGGCGGATGCGCAGCGCCTTTAACCTGCTCACCGCGTACTACAAACCCAAAACGATCCGCCCATTTGTCGAGATGCTGCGGCGGTTGGCGCGGGCGCTGGGTGCCGTCCGCGATCTGGATGTGCTTATCGAGAATCTGCACGCCTTTGGGCAGACGCTCGAAACGCCGGAGCAGCAGCAGGCGATCAAGCGGTTGGCCAAACGGTTGGAGAAGCGGCGTAAAGCGGCCCGCGCTCGCTTGATTCGTGTGTTGGATAGAGATGACTACCGCGCGTTTGTCGGGGCGTTCACGGTGTTTCTCACCACGCCGGGGATGGGTGCGCGGGGAATCAGCGATGATGACATTTACCCGTCGCGGGTGCGGCATCTGCTGCCGACGATGATCTACAGCCATCTGGGGATGGTGCGCGCCTACGACACCGTGATCGCTGAGGCCGATGTGCCGACGCTGCACGCACTGCGTATCGAGTTCAAGCGGCTGCGCTACGTCGTGTCGATGTTCGGCAGTGTGCTCGGGTCCAGTCTGAAGCAGTTTGTCGCAGAACTCAAGACTATTCAGGATTATCTGGGCACGATGAACGATGGACACATCGCCCGCGAACAGCTGCGCGCTTTGCTCGCCGACGCCAGCGCACCAGAGGCCGAGGTGCTGCGGCTGTACATCGCACGGCTGGAGACCGAAGAGCGCGAACTCCACGCGGGCTTTCTGCCCATCTGGGAGAAATTCAACCAGAAGACGGTGCAGCGCTATCTCGCGTCGGCAGTGGCCTCGATTTGATCTGCCCGTCGCTCGCGGATTACACGCGGTACGGTGACGATAGTCAGCGCAGCGAGCAGCCCAATCGGTGGATAAACGGGCAGATAGTAGCGCTGCCAAGCCAGCGGTGTGAGCAGCAAGGTGGTGGCGACCATCGCCACCGCCCATAGTGCGATCACCCAGCGGGCCGCCAGATCGATCCCTGGGCGGCGCAGGAGCAGAAACAGCCCCATGATCGTCAGCCCCAACAAAATCATTGATCCGATCAACGCCCCGCCGATGCTGACACCCGTCCAGGGGCTGGCTTCATAGCGGACGATTTCCGCACCGATGTAATTTTCCCAGGTGACCACTTCGAAATACTGCGGCACCGCTTCCAGCGCAAAGGCGCGGAACCCATCGGCCTGCTGTTCGAGCGAGGTGTAACCTTCGGGGCCGTCGGCCTGCGCGGTCAGCAACTCGGTGCGCAACTCCAGCACGTATTCCGGGCGCGCCAACGGATCATCCCACCAGGCGGGGTTGAGCAGCAGAAAGACGCTCAATGCCTGGGCACTCGCCAGAGCTAACCCCGCCCACCGCACACCAATAGATCGCAGCAAGGGGGCCGACCGGTCGCCAGACGCATAAGCGATCAGCGGGAAGACTGCACAAGTGCCAAACACTGTCAAGACGACGAAGGCGTTGGTGTGTTTGCTTGCCAACGCCAACCCCGCCACAATCCCCAGTCCAATGGCTCCCAGCGTCAGCCGGAAGACTGAACGCTGATGCAGCCACCAGATCGCGATCACCACCACCAGCAGCGCGAACGCGATCAAGCTGCCTTCCATCATCGCACGGCGTCCGTTCATGAGCAGCACCGGGTTCAGCGCGTAATAGGCACTCGCCAGGTAACCGACCGGGCGACCACCGATCCAGCGGCCCAGAACAAACATGGGCACAACGCCCAGCGCCAGCAGCAGCGCCGACGGCCAGCGCGCTGCGATCAGCAAGTCATCGCTGGGCTTGTGCCCAAAATTGACGTTGTAATTCCAGTCGGCACCCCAATCCCACTGCTCATTGATGTCTGCAAGTGTGAACCCGCCCAACTGCCACGCCAGCCCCATCAGATATTTGTTGACGGTGCCGTTGATCAGCCGCAGATACTGCTCTGCCGGGCTGATCGGCGGGTCGCTGTAGCGCACCAAACTCAGATCACGCTGGATAAACTGATACGCGTAATCCCGGCTCATGTAAATCTGCGTCGATTCGTCGCCGTGAAACGGCACCAGCGGCGTCCCTGCCAGGATGTAGGCCGCCAACAGCAGCAGCCAGAGCGCATCAATGCGCGGGGTCAAGCGAATGTGCCGGAGTCGTGTCATGCACCGCCCGCTACGTCAGTGTGATCAAGAGCTTGTTTTGTTCGACGCTCTGGTGCGCCTCGACGCTGATGCGCTGCACCACGCCATCACGCGGTGCCTTGAGTTCGTTTTGCATCTTCATCGACTCGAGGATGATGATTGTTTGACCTTTGGTAACGGCCTGCCCCTCGTCAACCAACACCGCGATCACCAGGCCGGGCATCGGCGCTTTGATGGAGATCTCGCCGCTGTCGATCAGCCCGCCGCCGGAGCGGGCCGCCAGCAACTGCGCCCGCTCATCGAGCACGCGCCCGGTATAGAGCCGCCCGCTCATCAGCACCTCATACGAATCGTCGTGCACATCGATCACGACCTCATGCGATGAGTGCTGGCGCAGCACCGAATACAGCGCCGGGCCTAACGGCAGAAAATCGACATCACGCGGTTCGCCGTTGACCGTCAGGCGACCATCGTTGCCGATCTCGATTTCGAATTCCTTGTCGTTGATGATCGTGACGTATTTCATCTTTGTAGTCGCTCCCACCGGCTCAGCCATTTCCAGTTGCTGGTATCGCGCTCGTTGCGTCCCACGATTTGCCCGGCCAACTGCCGCTGACGATGCGCATACAGCGTCGCGGCGATGGCCGCTGTCTCCAATTCCTCTTCGCTGGGGTCTTGCTCGTAGGTCGTCATGCTGAAGCGGTCTTCGACGAATTTGGTGTCGAATTTCCCGGCGATAAAGCTGAAACTGTTGAGCAGACTCAGATGGAAGGGGATGTTGTGCTTCAACCCCATGATCGTGAATTCCGAGAGCGCGCTGCGCATCCGCAGCATGGCTTCGGGCCGGTCGTCGCCCCAGCAGATCAGCTTAGCGATCATGCTGTCGTAATAGGGGGTGATCTCGTAGCCGCTGTACACACCGCCATCGCCGCGCACACCGGGGCCGCTGGGCATGATCAGCGTATTGATTTTGCCGACGGCGGGCAGGAAGTTGTTGTACGGGTCTTCGGCGTTGATGCGGCACTCCATGGCCCAGCCCTTCGGCTCCAGCACGCTGTGCGTCATCCGCATGGGCCGCCCGCGCGCAATGCGGATCTGCTCTTTGACCAGATCCAGGCCGGTGACCAACTCTGTGACCGGGTGCTCGACCTGCAGGCGCGTGTTCATCTCCAGGAAGTAGTAATTTTTGTCTTTATCCACCAGATACTCAATCGTCCCGGCGTTGACGTAATCGACCGAACGGGCCGCCTGAATCGCCGTTTCGCCCATGCGCTGGCGCAATTCCGCATCCAGGAAGACGCTCGGCGCTTCTTCCACCAACTTTTGGTGCCGCCGCTGGATTGAGCACTCGCGCTCGCCCAAATGGATGGTGTGGCCGTGAGTGTCGGCCAGCACCTGAAACTCGATGTGGCGTGCGCCTTCGACCAACTTCTCCAGGTAGACGCGCCCATCGCCGAAGGCGTTTTCGGCCTCGCGCCGTGCCATCTCCAACGACTCCGACAGATCATCGGCACCATACACCACACGCATCCCTTTGCCGCCGCCGCCTGCTGCCGCCTTGACCATCACCGGGAAGCCGATGTGCTGCGCCGCCGCCAGAATATCATCGTCGCGCAGGCCCGGATCGGTGCCGGGCACGACGGGCACGCCGGCGCGCTTGACGGTTTCGCGGGCGGTCTGCTTATCGCCCATCGTTGCGATGGCGTGTGGTGACGGCCCGATGAAAATCAGCCCGTCGTCCATGACCGCCTGCGCGAATTCGGCGCGCTCTGAGAGGAAGCCATAACCGGGATGGATGGCGTCGGCACCGGATTGCTTGGCTGCCGCCAGGATCTTGTCGATGCGCAGATAGCTTTCGCCCGGTCTGGGCGGGCCAATCAGGATGGCTTCATCGGCGTAGCGGACGTGCAAACTTGTGCGATCCGCTTCGGAGTAGATCGCCACCGTCTCGATACCGAGATCGCGGCAAGCGCGGATGATCCGCACCGCAATCTCGCCGCGGTTGGCGATCAAGATTTTCTTAATTTTGGTTTGCGCTTGTTCAGCGGCCATCATCTTGCTCCTTGCGCGGCGCGCTATAACGGCATATTGCCGTGTTTTTTCGGTGGGTTGCTATCGCGTTTATTCTGGAACACTTCCAGCCCATTGATCAGGCGGGCGCGGGTGTTGCGCGGCTCGATCACGTCGTCGATGAAGCCGTATTCTGCCGCGATATACGGGTTTGCCAGCCGCTCACGGTATTCGTTGGCCAGCTCGCCCTTGAGTGTTAGCGGGTCAACCGAGTCGCGCAGTTCGCGGCGGTAGATGATCTCGACCGCGCCTTCTGGCCCCATCACCGCGATCTCGGCGGTGGGCCAGGCCAGATTCAGATCGCCGCGAATGTGTTTGCTGCTCATCACGCAATAGGCCCCGCCGTAGGCTTTGCGCGTCGTGACGGTCAGTTTGGGCACGGTCGCTTCGCAGTAGGCGTAGAGCAGCTTCGCCCCAGACGTGATGATCCCGTTGTGTTCCTGCGTCGTGCCGGGTAGGTAGCCGGGCACATCAACGAAGGTGATGATGGGAATGTTGAAGCTGTCGCAGAAGCGGATGAAGCGTGCGGCTTTCTCGCTGGCGGCAATATCCAGCACGCCAGCCAACACCATCGGCTGATTGCCGACGATGCCGACGCTGTGTCCGCCCAGGCGGGCGAACCCGACGACGATATTGGCCGCGTAATCGGCCTGTGTCTCGAAGAAGATGCCGTCATCCACCACACGATGGATCACGTCTTTGATGTCATAGGGCCGGTTCGGTTCCGACGGGATGATCGTGTCGAGGTCTGGATCAGCGCGCAGCGAATCATCTTGTGTGGGGATGAACGGCGGGTCTTCCATGTTGTTCTGCGGCAGGTAGCCGAGCAGCTCGCGCAGCAGCAGCAGCGTATTGCCCTCGTTTTCACCGACGAGGTGCGCCACGCCGCTTTTGGCCGCGTGAACGCTCGCCCCACCTAGATCCTCGTGGGTCACATCTTCATGCGTCACCTGCTTGACGACATCTGGCCCGGTGATGAACATATAACTGGTGTCGCGCACCATCAAGATGAAATCGGTGAGCGCCGGGCTGTAAACCGCGCCGCCCGCACACGGCCCCATGATCACGCTCAACTGCGGAATGACCCCGCTGGCGAGGGTGTTGCGCAGAAAAATATCTGCGTAGCCGCCCAAACTGACGACCCCTTCTTGGATGCGCGCGCCGCCGCTGTCGTTTAGCCCGATGATGGGCGCGCCGGTTCTCATCGCCATGTCCATCACTTTGCAGATCTTCTGGGCGTGGACGCTGCTCAGGCTGCCGCCCATCACGGTGAAGTCCTGCGAGAACACATACACCAGCCGCCCGCTGATCGTGCCCCAGCCGGTAACCACGCTGTCGCCGGGGATGCGCTGTTTATCCAGCCCAAAATCGGTAGATTGGTGCCGCACAAAGGCATCGATCTCATGAAAGCTGCCGGGGTCGAGGAGCACATCCAGCCGTTCATGCGCGGTTTGCCTGCCGCTGTCATGCTGCCGCTGAATGCGCTCCGCACCACCGCCGGCGCGGCTTTCTTCGCGCAAATTGCGTAATTGCTCAATCTTCGGGTTCACACTCATGTTGATATTTCTCCGTCAACCGGGTGGCGTCGCGGTCGCGCGCCGTCACCACAAGATAAAAAACGACTATTCCAGCGATCAGCGCCGCTGTCACCAGCAAGAACGGCAGCCGCGCCCGATCATAATCCGCTTGCGCAAATAAGTAGAGGCGCAGCGTACTATAGATCACAAAAACCGTCAAAGTTTGCAGCGCTGCGCGCACCGCCCGTGCCTGCTGTTGCAGCAGCCGCCGGCTCACCAGCGCGAACACGCCCGCCCACAGGCCGCCAGCCACGAACTCCAAAGGGGGCAGCAGACTCGTCTGCACATCGACGGTGGCGAAGACCTGTACTGCCCGCAGCGCCGAGATCGCCTGGATGATCGCCAGCGTACCGCTCAGCAAGGTGAGCAGGCGCAGCAAACGGGTTGGTTGGGTGCGGTCGGCGGTCGGCATCGCCTCTGTCTTCCCCTTTCA
>JAADYY010000114.1 GCA_010092805.1 Chloroflexota bacterium
GTCGCGGGCCGCAGGCCCGTGAAAAGCGGCGCGTAGCGGCGCTTTAGCCCGGGTTTTTTATAGTCATAGCCGCGCAGCGGATCGAAAATTTTTGAAAATCGGGGGGTGTCGGTGGGCTGGCCGTTTGGCATGAAAAGAGCATCAGCAGCAGGCTGATGCTCGGCGTGGCGGTGGGTGGTGGGTGGCGCGGTCGCTCAGGTGGATCAGATGGATTCGAAGAGGCTGTAGCCGACCAACAGCACAAACGCGATCAGCAGCGGCACAATCGCCACATTCAGCAGGCGGCGCAGCGTCACGGACAGCGGGTGGGTCGAAGCGGCGAGCACTTCCTTCTTGATCAGCAGCGACAGCAGCGTCACCGCCACAATCAAGCCCAATGTGCCATACGAGAGCATGGTAGTCACCGTCGAAACGGTTGATGTGGTCACAGTTGAGGACATGGCCTATCCCTTAATTTCGCGTCTATGTTATGCGTCAAGTGTGCGGGTTTTTCGCGGGTTTGTCAAGCAAAGGATTATAAAGTTTAATGCCAGCTTCAAACCCGCCGCCGCGCCCTTAACCTCAGCGGATGATGGGCGTGAGCGTGAAATCCGGCGGCACCGCCAGCGGCAGCACCACAAACAGCATGACGTTCGTCAGCGCGTGCGCGAACGTGATCCCGATGATGCTGCGGGTGCGCGCGAAGACATAGCCCCACCACACCCCCGCGACGAACACAAACGCCAAATCCAGCGCCGACTGCCAGCCAATATGCATGATGGTGAAGGCGGTCGCCGAATACATGATGCTGCCCCAGCGCCCCAGCAAATCCTCAGAGGCGCGCTGCATGATGCCGCGAAACGCCAGCTCCTCGATCAAGCCCGTGCCGATCAGCAGCGTGAAGATCGCCACCGCCACATTGAAGAAGGTGACCTCGTCGATGAGCGGCTCGACGCGCAGCACGACGAATTCGGTGACGCCGAAGAAGATGCCCGTCAGCGCCACAAAGAATTGATACAGCGGCATGTTCAGGTTGAGGCCGACATCCGCCGGGGTGTATTTCAGCAGGCGCATGGCGGTGAAGGCCGCGATGAACAGCGGCACACTCACGATCAGGTACCAGTATTTCTGCTCAAACAGGGTGAGCGGCAGCGTCAGGCTCAGCAGCCGGATGAGCGGCGCGACGATGAGGCTGACGATGATGGCGTAGCCGCCCGTTTCCGCCAGAAACGCCGCGTGAATCAACAGCATGATCAGAATCGCCGCGTGAACCAGCAAGCCCAAGGCGATGTCCACGTGGGTTGTCACCAGTTCGGCGACCAGCAGCGCCGCCAAATACGTGATCACCAGGCGCGCGGGCGAACTGAAAAACGTTTGCAGCCGGTTCAACTGCTGAACGTCCCGAACCGATTGATTAGACATGAGGCACTGTACTCAACACCTGCTCAACTGACCTGCCGCCAGCCGCGCTCAGCCACTGACGGTCATCCATAGGCGCGCGCTGCGGTACGGCTCGAGGCGATCTTCCCGGTAGAGCCAGAACCGCACCTCGACATCCTCGCCCGGCTGCACCGTCGTGAAGGTGATGGCGCGTTCGGTGGCGTCGCCGTGCGCCAGTTCAAACGGCTCCGACGCGGTCACGATCACATCCGCGATGGACACCTCAACCCAGTAGAGCACAGCGCTCCCCTCACGGTTGCTGACCCCCACCACCACACTGATCGGCTCGCCGACCTGCACCTCACGGGGAAAATCCTGCGCGAGACCGCGCGGCCCCACAATGTAAAATTCGGTGAAGCGCTCGATGGGGCCGGGCTGCGTGATGATCAGCAAGCCCGCGCCCATTACGATCAAAAACATGGTCAGTATCAGCGCGATCAGCAGTTTGACCTGACGGCTCTGCCCGTGCCACCAGCCGGGAGTGCCTGTGCTCACCGGCAGCAGGAACCGCGTTGCGAGCGGCTGCCGCCACCGCCGCCAATACGACGCCGCCCCGCTGATGCCGATGAGCGTCGCTTGCATCAGCGTGATCGTCCGGGTGTCGAGCGGGAGCAAGAAAATGTCCAACAGCAGCAGCAGCAGCGGCAGCAGCGCCAGGCTGATCACCAGCGACAGGACGAAACGCTCCGGCAGATCGAGGTGGGTGGTTTCGGGAAACAGCGCCAGATGCACGTAATAGCCCGGCACGATCAGGACGAAGAACAAGCCCAAGATCAAACGCAGGATGCCCAACAGATTGGCGCTGCCCCGGTAATCAAAGGCGATCAGCACCAGGAGCAGCGCGCCAGCCGCCAGGACCAGCGCCGCTTCGGCCACCAAAGGGATACGAAATCTCACCAGCTCACGGCCCCGACAGCGCCATCACCGCTCATACGGGGTGACCGGGCGTCGATAGTAGATTTGTGTATTGCCATTGTCGTACACAATTTGCTCATCGATAAAGGAAGGGAGCGACATCGCGGCCCGCCGCCGCATCGCCATTTCAAGATCCGAGAACAGGAAGTAGCGCGTCCCCGCACGAAATGAATACGCGTGAAAGCTGACTTCGTCGTTGGGCACATCAACGTAGCGCAGTTGTAACCCGGTCGCTACACGCTCCTGCGACCCTGTCCACACCAGCGTATCCGCCAGATGCTGCACGGCCCAATCACCAGCGGCCTGTTCGGGGGTGACGTTGAACACCCAGAAATTGTTCAGCAGCGGCTCATTGGTGGATTTGAAGAGCGCGGCGATGCTGAACCAGAACACCGCTAGGCTCGCCAACCCAAACAGCACCAAACGCACGGGCCGCGCGAACCGGTGGATGTACCGGATGATGAAATACACGCCCAGCGCCGAAAGCGGAATCGCCATCAACATCACCGGGGTGAACAGCCGCACCTGCAGATTTGCGCCGAAGACCGCCACACGGTCAGCGATGAGCGCGCCGCCCACCTGCGCAGCAAACGCCGGGTACAGCAGCCACAAGAACAAGAGTGGGAGATTGTGCTGTGCCAGGACGCGCCGCCGCAGAAAATTGACTAACCCGACGAGCCACACGAGTGCCGAAAAACCCAGCAGCAGCCAGCTAAAGATGGTCACACTGAGAAACACGTTCGTGCTCAGCCAGGAGACGCGCAGGTAGTTGACAGGCGCGCTGAGCGTCGCGGCGGTGGTTGTCTGCACGGTCTGCTCTTCGACGTTGAGGAACAACAGCGCCAACTGATCAGCGAGAACCCGCAACCCACGCAGCGTCGAGATGCTTTCCGGGTAAAGATGAAACACGAAAATGTAAAACAGCACAATACACGCCACATTGATGTAAATCAGGCGTCCAAAGTGCTGCATCAGCGGCTGTGCCTGCTCACGCTGCGCAATTTGGCGCAGGCGGAAAAAGACGCTGCCGCCGACAAAACTCAAAATGATGGCCACAATGAAAGATGAGGCGAAGAATGCATTGCTCGAAATCAGCGCGAAGGCGACGATGTAGAACAGCACCGTGTAGCGCGCCATAATCCGCGTTTGATTCCACATGATGAAAGTGCGGGCCAGCAGAAACACCAACCCGATCACCAGCATCCAGGTGATCTTTTCGTGCGAGCCGCGCCACGTCACCCACAAGAAATCGGCCTGTAAATAGGCAAATAGGGCCGCTAACATGGCCACCAGCGGCAGCCGCAGTACCGCCCGGTACCCGACAAACAGCACCAGCACGTTGAGCGCAGCAATGGTCGGCATGATGTACAGTTGCAGCGTTTGCACGGAAAAGCCGGTGATTTCGGCCAGCACCATGACGATGGCGATATACCCCGCGCCGTTGGAATACGGGAATTCGGCGTTGCGGATGCTGTCCGCTTGGCCAGAACTCACGATGGCGCGCGTGATCACCGCCGTATCATTTTCGCTCCAGTTGCCCACAAAGCGCAGGTTCATGGCGGCGTAGACCACCAGCGCGTAGATGAGCAGCAGCACCAGCGCCAGATGTGTCCGCGGCCCGGCCTGCGTTGTCATCCCGTTTCCGTCCGCCTGAGTCGCTTGATTGTCGCTCATGTTCACGCTGTGTGGCTCGGGCGCTCACCCACCACAAACATGAA
>JAADYY010000115.1 GCA_010092805.1 Chloroflexota bacterium
ATAAAGCGCCCTTCTTGATCAATGTGATCAGCTTCGTGTTTGGTGGTGGGGCTTATCACCCGGAATCTGCGCGCGATTCCCAGCAGCGCATCCTGGCCTTTTTTGCCAAGCATCTGCAGGAGTCGCCCGACGCGCAGTGATGTTGGGCTGTCGGTCGCCACATTGATGAGGATAGGGTTGTGGGTTCGGGTGCAGCCAGATCCTCGCAGCGAATCACGCCCGCTCTGCTGCGGCCCCGCTGATCTCCCAGAGGATGATCTCTGGTGGGCACAGCAGTCGCGCACGCGGCGCGCCCAGCCCTTCCAGCCCCACGCCGCGTGAGGTGTAGACCGTCAGCCCACCCGCTGGCTTGCGCCCCATCACGAAGCGCATCCCCAGGTGACTCGCGGAAAACACCGCCCCGATCACCGGCAGGCGAATCTGCCCGCCGTGTGTGTGCCCGGCAAAATACAAATCCAGGCCCGCGTCGGCGGCTTCCGGCGCGAGATCCGGCGTATGCATGATCTGCAAGCGCACACCATCCCCCGGCGCGGAGGCCATCATCGTCGCCAACGCTGCCCGATCTGCGGCCATATCGTGTGTCGTGATCATGCCGAGGATGTGCAGTTGATCGCCGTCGCCGGTCGTGATCGTGACCCAGCGGTTGTTCAGCACGGTGATGTTTTCGAGGCCGTGCGTGAAAGCGCGCACACGCTCCGGCGGTTCGACGACGGGCGTGCCCGGCACACAATACGTGCCGTACTTCGCTCGCCACCCGCTGATCACCGCCCGGATGTCGGCTTCGGCCTGCGCGTCGAAGGTGTATGAAATGTTGACAAAATCCCCCGTGAAGACGATCACATCTGGCTCCAATTCGGCGATCAGCGCGTTGAGGCGATCTTCGCGCCGTGTCCGCCGCTCCAGGTGCAAATCGCTGATGTGCAGTACGCGCAGCGGCGCGCCCGCCCACGCCGCAGATGCGTAGCGCTCGCGAGTCACGCCCAGCGCGAACGGCTCGATCCAGGTGGCGTAGACAGCCAGCCCCGTGATCGCGGCCAGCACGATCAACATGAGCGCGAGCGGCGCGTTCAGCAGCCCGAAGATCACCAGCAGCAAGCCGAACAGCAGGGCGAGCGCCAGCGCCGACGGCTTGTCTGGCCCGAAACTGCGCCCGGCGCGCGGCAGCAGCAGCAGCGACAGCCAGTTCACGCCCGCCGTGAGCGCGAACGCCGCCGCCGCGATCAGGCCGTTGGCGTCACGGCCCGGCTGCTGCACCCACACCAACCCGACGATCAGCGTGAGCACGGCGATCACCCCAACGATCACCAGCGCGGGCAGCGCCTGCAAGCGGTTGGTGCGGACAAGCAGTTGATGCAGGACCGTATCTTCAAACGGATTGAGTTCAAAGCGATCTTGCTGATCGTGCAGGGTCGGTGTGGTCATGTGCGCTCCATGCCGTCTGGGAAAAGCGATATGATGGGGTGTGTGGTTACCCATTCTGGATCGTATACCAGCTTTTGTGAAGGCGGCGCTAATGTTTAACAAAATTTTGCACGTTACAATAGACAAGCAATGATGCTGGTGACGCATTCTGCGGACGGCGTCACCACCCGAAGCACGACACAATCAGAAAGGCTCACCGTGTCTGAAGCCAAGCGCCCCACCCGCACAACCCCCACACGCCGCGTCACCGCCACGCTGCGGCACACCGCCCTGCGGGTGCTCGCGCAAGCGCTCAACTGGCAGCGCCTGCGCGACCCCAACCTCGACTACATCCTGATCACGCTGCCGACGCAACTGCCCGCGCTGCCCGAACCGCGCGGCTGGCTGCGTGAGCGGGTTTTCGGCCCGGCACCGCTCAGCCTGGTCGATTTGGAGCGGATGTTCCGGCGCGTCGCCGCCGACCCGCGCGCACAGGGCGTCGTTCTGCAACTGCGCGGGCTGGCCATGCCGCTGGCGGATTTGCAAACCCTGCGCGACATCATCACGCGGCTGCGCGACCGGGGCAAGCAGGTGATCTGCTACGCGCAGAACTACAGCCTGGCCGATTATTACGTGGCCGCCGCCGCCGACCAGATTCTGTTACAGCCGGGCGGCGACCTGATGACACTGGGCCTCAACCAGCAGGCCGTCTTTCTGAAGAATGCGCTCGACAGTATCGGCGTGTCGCTCGATGTCGTGGCGATTTCGCCGTATAAAGGCGCGCTGGATCAACTGGCGCTGGAGACGATCTCGCCGGAGGGGCGCGAACAACTCGAATGGCTCCTCGATTCGCGCTACGGAATGCTCCTGGATGGCATCGCCGCCGGGCGCGGGATCAGCCGTGAAGAGGCCGAACGCCTGATCGACACTGCGCCGCACCTCGATACCGAAGCGCTGGAAGCCGGCTATGTCGATGCGCTGGTGTATGAAGAGGGCTTGTCCGCCCACCTGGGCGCGGCGCATTTGCAGGTGCCACAGCAGGCAGAGCGCAAGCTGATCGTCAAGCCGCCCGCCGTGAACACCGAAAAGTATGTGGCGCTGCTGCCCATCATGGGCTTGATGGTGGCCGGCGAGAGCGGTTCCGCCCCCGGCGAGATCCCGGTGCCGTTCGTCGGCGCGGATCGTGCGGGCGATTTGACGGTGGTGCAGCAGGTGCGCCAACTGATGCAGGACAAAAACGCCGCAGCGGTGATTGTCTATATCGAGAGCGGCGGCGGTGACGCGCGCGCCGCCGCTGCAATGGGCGCAGCACTGGAAGAACTGGCCAAAGACCGCCCGGTGGTGGTGTACATGAACGGCGTGGCCGCATCGGGCGGGTACTGGGTAGCGACCCCGGCCCGCTGGATCATCGCGCAGCCGGGCACGATCACCGGCTCGATTGGGGTGGTGACGGCCAAAGGGATCACGCAGGGGTTGCGCGACCGTCTGCGGCTGAACGTCATCGAATTCCGGCGCGGGGCCAACGCCGGGATCTTCAGCGACATGAGGCCGTTCACCGACTCCGAACGCGCCAAGATTCGCGCGGGCGTCGAACGGGTGTACGCGCGGTTCATCGAGCGGGTGGCCGCCAGCCGCGCCCTGTCCGCCGAGGCGGTCGATGCCATCGGCGGCGGGCGGGTGTGGACGGGCGCGCAGGCGCTCGACAACGGCCTCATCGATGAGCTGGGCGACCTGCGCACGGCGCTCAACAAGGCGCGCGAATTTGCCGACCTGCCCGAAGGCACGCCGCTGGTGTTGTTCCGGGGCAAGGGCAAGCCGCTGCCGCCGCAGTTGGCCGCGCTGAACCCCGCCGCGATGCTGCGCTATGCGCGCCGCAACCTCATGCTGATCGCCAACGGCAGGCCGCAGACGATCCTACCCGTGTGGATCAAGCAGTCCATCGACTGATCGCGGCTAATCGCTCGCTCCGCCCAGCCGGAAGCCATCGGCCCGCGCCCAGGGATCAGGTGGTTGTGCCGGGCCGGCCTGCGTGGGCGCGCTTGATCGACTGGCGGCGTCGTGCAGCGCCGCCGCGATCATTGCCAGATCGACCAGCGCTGGATCCGGCCCCTGATCTTCGGCGGGGTCGGGCAGCAGCTCGGCCAGATGCGCCTCGATGAAGCCGGTATCGACCGTGCCAGCGACGAAGGCCGGGTGCTTCAGCAGCGCCAGCAGAAAATCGCGGTTGGTCGTCGTGCCCAAAATGATCGTGGCCGCGAGCGCGGCGATCATCCGTTCGATGGCGGCAGTGCGCGTCCGCTCATGGACGATCAGCTTGGCGATCAGCGGGTCGTAATGGATCGTGATCGTGTCGCCGCTGCGCACGCCTGCATCCACGCGGATACCCGGCCCTTCCGGTGGCACGAACCGCGCTAGTTTTCCGGTCGCGGGCAGAAACCCACTCTGCGGATCTTCGGCGTAGAGCCGGCACTCAATGGCGTGGCCGCGCTGGCTGACCTCGGCCTGCGTGAACGGCAGCGGCTCCCCGGCAGCGACCGCGAATTGCAGCTTGACGAGATCGACGCCCGTCACGAACTCGGTGACGGGGTGCTCGACCTGCAAGCGGGTGTTCATCTCCAGAAAGTAGAATTCACGGGCGGGCGTGGCGATGAACTCGACCGTCCCGGCGTTGACATAACCGACGGCCCGCGCCGCCGCGACCGCCGCCGCCCCCATTTGCGCACGGGCCGCGTCATCGAGCAGCGGTGACGGCGACTCCTCGACGATCTTCTGGTGACGGCGCTGCGCGCTGCACTCCCGCTCGTATAAATGTACGATCTGGCCGTGTGTGTCACCGAACACCTGAATCTCGATGTGGCGCGCCGCCTCAATGTAGCGCTCCAGAAACACACGCGGGTCGCCGAAGGCATGATCGGCTTCGCGGCGTGCCGTCGCCAACGCAGCCGCCAAATCTGCCGGGTTGCGGACGACACGAATCCCTTTGCCGCCGCCGCCGCCCGCCGCCTTGACCATCACCGGGTAGCCGATCTGATCAGCGGCGGCTGCGAATCCGGCCAGATCGTCGGGATCGTCCGAAG
>JAADYY010000002.1 GCA_010092805.1 Chloroflexota bacterium
AAAGCAGTTTTCGCCCCTGCTCCCAGCGTCAGCGTTCGGGAGCAGGGGCAGGGGGATGAGGGCCAAAACACAATCAAATCGATTGACCAACAGCATCTGGGACAGCTGCCACAGCCTTTTGGGTCTAACGGCTACCCATAGTATAGCCAGTTTTTGGCGCGGCAGCACACCGCACACGCCCTTTTGTCCGATGCACGGTAGGCGCTACACGCGCCCACCGTGCTTGCCTCCACCCGCTCAAGCGGCGTGGTTTCCAGCACGGAGGTTTCTATGAATGTTGGAGTCATCGGTGCCGGGCGCATCGGCAAAATCCACGCCGAGAATTTGGCGCTGCGGCTGCCGGGTGTGCGCGTCTACGCCATCGCCGACATTGCACGCTCCGCTGCGGAGGCGACCGCACGGCAGCTCAATATCCCGGTCGTCACCAACGATTACCGAGAGGTGCTGGCGCTGCCTGAGATCGAAGCGGTGGTGATTTGCTCGGCGACCGACACACACACCGATATTATCATTGCGGCGGCGCAGGCAGGTAAACACATTTTTTGCGAGAAACCCATCGATCTCAGCCTTGCGCGCATCGATGCAGCTCTGGCCGCCGTTGAGCAGGCGCACGTCAAGCTGCAAATCGGCTTTAACCGCCGCTTCGATGCGAATTACCGCCGGGTGCGGCAGGCGATCAGCGACGGCGAGATCGGCACGCCGCAGCGCTTGCACATCGTCAGCCGCGATCCGCAGCCGCCGCCGCTCAGTTATGTGCAGGTCTCCGGCGGGATGTTCGTCGATATGACCATCCACGATTTCGATATGGCGCGTTTTCTCATCGGCGCTGAAGTGGAAGCGGTCTACACTGCCGCCGGGGTGCTGATCGATCCGGCGATTGGGGCAGCGGGCGATGTCGATACCGCGCTGATCGTGCTCAAGTTTGCCAACGGCGTGATCGGGACGATTGACAACAGCCGGCAGGCGGTTTACGGCTATGATCAGCGGGTGGAAGTGTTTGGTAGCGGTGGTGTGGTGACAACGGGCAACAATTACCCTAACAGCGCCGTGATCAGCAGCGGCGCGAACGTCTACCGTGACCTGCCGCTGAATTTCTTCCTGGAACGCTACATGAACAGCTACCTGACCGAGATGCAGGCGTTTGTCGCGGCGGTGCGCGAGGATCAAGCGGTGTTGGTCACCGGGCAGGATGGGCGTGTCCCGGTCGTGATGGGGCTGGCCGCTCGTCGATCCTACGACGAAAACCGCCCGGTGCGGCTGGACGAGATCAGTTAAGGTGAATTCGCTGTGAGTGTTGACGATGGCTCTGGCCGCCAAGCCACCTGGTGGACGCGCCTCACCTTGCGCCTGGCGCTGCTGCTGACGCTGGCTGTGCTCAGCGCGCTGTTGATCGGGAGGAGTACGGGCGCGACGCCGCCGAGCGGGGTGGTGTACCGCTCTGATCGGGCGGGCGACGAAGACATCTTTGCGGCGGATGTGCGCCGGGGGATCGCGCTCAACCTGACGCGCACACGCGCCTGGGATGGATCGCCCGCGCGGGCACCCGATGACAGCCGGATCGCGTTTGTCTCCAACCGACATGGCAACCCAGAGATCTACGTGTTGACAGCGGGTGGCGGGCTGCCGCGCCGCTTGACGCAGCACCCGATGCGTGACGCTGAACCCGCCTGGTCACCGGACGGGACTCAGATCGCCTTTGTCTCGGATCGTGGTGGGCATTGGGATGTTTATATCATGGCTGCATCCGGCGGTGATCTGCGCCGGTTGACGTTCGACTCCGCGCAGGATGAGTCCCCGGCTTGGTCACCGGATGGCACACAGATCGCGTTTGTGTCGTATCAGGACGGCAATTGGGGTATTTTCGTGATGCGTGTGGATGGCAGCCGGCGGTATGCGCTGGCCCATGATCCGCTGACGCGCAGCATCGACCCGGCCTGGTCGCCCGATGGTCGTTGGATCGCCTTCGCCTCGGATCGTCTGGATCGCAACTTCGAGATTTACGTGTTGGATATGCTGGGCAACGCTGTTCGGCGGTTGACACAGCACGCGGCACTCGATGTCAACCCGGTGTGGGAGCGGTCGGGTGAGCGGATTGTGTTCGAGTCGTGGCGCGACGGCAACCCGGAAATCTACGCAATCAACGCGGACGGCACGGGCCTTGAACGGCTCACAACGCACGCTGCTCGTGACGGTGATCCGTCGTAACACTGAGCATGGCCTGCGGCAAGCAGCGCTAAGACACAGCAGGCCGAACGACGCAACGCAAGCCAGCAGTTCAGGGGATGTTGAGTTCAAGGGATAGTGAATGGCGGTTTTGGGCATCGACATCGGTGGCTCCGGGATCAAGGGCGCGCCGGTTGATTTACAAACGGGCGCGCTCCTGGGAGAACGTTTCCGGGTGGAGACGCCGCACCCGGCGAAACTCGACGATGTGATTGACGCAGTGGGCGAAGTGATCACCCATTTCAATTGGCGCGGCCCGGTCGGGATCGGTTTTCCGGGCGTGATCAAGCAAGGCGTGGTCTGGACGGCGGCCAATTTGCACAAGTCGTGGATCGGCATCAACGCGGAGATGTTGATCGCGCGGCGGACAGGTTGCGGCATCACGCTGATCAACGATGCAGACGCGGCGGGGTTGGCTGAGATGCATTTTGGGGCGGGGCGTGGCCGCCGTGAGCTGGTGCTGATGGTGACGATTGGCACCGGGATCGGGACGGCGTTGTTTATGAACGGCCAACTGGTGCCGAATCTCGAACTCGGCCACCTGACCGTACGCGGCAAAGAGGCCGAACGCCGCGCCTCGGACCGGGCGCGCAGCGAAAAGGAACTGTCGTGGAAGGCGTGGTCGAAGCGGCTGAACGAGGTGCTGCTCTATATGGAGCAATTGCTGTGGCCCGACCTGATCATCATTGGCGGCGGGGTCAGCAAGAATTACGCCAAGTTCTGCGAGCATCTCACGCTGCGGACACCGGTCGAGCGGGCGCAGTTGCTCAACAACGCCGGGATCATCGGTGCGGCCCTCACACAGACGGATGAGGCTGCTTCCGCAGATGATTCCGACGATTTCGACGACGATTGAACCGGCCTGATCAGATGTTGTTGGCGAATCAGGCCCTCACCCTAAATCCCGCTCCCAACCGCCGCTTTGCGGCTAGGAGAGGGACTTCAAAAGCAGTTTTC
>JAADYY010000116.1 GCA_010092805.1 Chloroflexota bacterium
CAACTCGCATCGGTGGCGCTGTTTGCGCTTGCCGTGAGCTGCGCCGGGCCGCCGCCGCGCGCCGTGCTCACCGTGCTGATCGTTGGGCTGGTCGCCAACAGCGTCATCACAATTTTACAAGCAGAGCATCAAGCCTGGATCGGGTTGACGATCCTGCGCGAGTTTCGTTTCTCGCCAACCACGCCGGGCGTCAGCGTGATTCTGGCGGGCGATTGGCGCTATGCGCGCCCGTATGGGTTGCTGCCGCACCCGAATCTGCTGGCTGGGTCGCTGCTGATCGGCGTGCTGGCGGCGGCAACCTGGGTACTCAGCGCGCGGCGCTGGCGACGTTTTGCCGGGATCACGGCGGTGGGGCTGGGATTCTGGGCGCTGCTGCTCACGTTCTCGCGGGCAGCCTGGGGCGGGCTGGTCGTCGGCGGGCTGATCGCGCTGGTATCGCTGCGCCCGTTCGTGCAGATTCGGGCGCTTCGGCGCAGCTTGATCGCGGCGTTGGCCGTCGTCGTAATCATCGGCGGGCTATTTTTCGCTGCCTATCAGCCGCTGCTGCTGGCGCGCGTCGGTGTCGGCGCCGAAGCCACCGAGATCCGCTCGGTCGTAGATCGCGTCATTTACACCGAGTTAGCTTTGCAAGCCATCGGTGAATCCCCTGTGTTGGGGGTTGGCCTGGGGAATTTTCCCCAGGTTGCCGACGATTATCTCGCCGAGACCAGCTTTGATCTGCGCGGCGATCAAGTCCACAACGTGCTGCTGGCGGCCTGGGCCGAACTCGGCGTGATCGGGCTAGTTTTGCTGCTCACCGCGCTGATCAGCGGGGTTGTGGTGGCGCTGCGCCATCTGCGCCAAACGGATCATCTCGCGGATCGGGCGGCGCGGATCGGGCTGCTGGCCGGGGTGGGGGCGCTGTTCGCGGTCGGCTGGTTCGATCACTACCCCTGGACGATTCTGCACTTTCAGATCGCGTGGTGGGGGCTGCTCGCGGCGGCGTTGCAACCCCCATCCAGCGCGGCCACACTCAATCGTTGATGGGGCGCAGAATCAAATCGAAGACGGCGGAGCGCAGGCCCAAGTTTTCGATGATGAAGGTGTATTCCAACTCCGACGTGGTGATCGGCACGTTGGCGAGCGCGGCCAGCGTGTCCGCGACAATGGTGCCTTCCAGCCCGTCTGGCTGGCGCAGACGCACCCGCGCGCGATCCATCGCAAAGTGAATGTTGAACGCGGCGGTCTCGTTGCCGGTCGCGGTGTAATAATTCTCCAGGTTGACCGTGATGGTGATCAAGTCGTTGCGGCGGATCTCGATAGTCTCGCGCAGGGTCGGCTGGCACTGCAAATCGAGCACATACTCGGCGCGCGCGACCTCTTCACCGAAGCCGCTCGGCGTGGAGCAGGTGAAATCGTCATCCTGCGCGCCAGCCACAAACGGGGCCAGCAGGCTCGTCAACAGCACCAGAATCATCAGCGTGACGCCCGTCATGACGCTTCTCATCGGGTGGTTCTCCTTTGCAGTTTGCGTGATGCAAGTGTAGGTGATGCCAAGGTGCGGGGTGTCTTGGCTGTGAGATAGTGGAGAACCGTTCGGGGAGCACGGCTGGCCCCCCAAACGGCGAAAGTGTAAAGCAAACTTAGTCGACCAGACGCAGGCTCAGGTCGAAGACCGCCGAGCGGAAGCCCTGGTTTTCGACGACGAAGGTGTAGGTTTCCGCCGAGGTGGTGATTTCCACGCTCTCCAGCGCACGGGCCGCGTCGGTGATCTGCACGCCCTGCATCGCGTCCGCTTCACGGACGTTGATGTTGGCGCGGTCCATCGCAAAGTGGATGTCGAAGGTCACGCGGTCGGTCTCGAACGCTTCGCGGTAGGTGGTGAGGTCAACGGTCACGATGATGTTCTCACCCGGCTGCACTTCGATGGTTTCGTTCAGGGTCGGCTGGCACAGCAGGTCGAGCGCGTATTCTTCGTTTTCGGCCAGCACGGTGCCAAAGGCATTTTCGGTCATGCAGTTGATGGTCGGTTCCATGTCTTCCGGTTCCGGGGTGGTGTCCTGCGCCATCACCGCAAACGGGATCAGAGCCAGAACCAACAGCATCAAGGTCACGTGTTTAATCTTCATCGTTTCATCTCCTCAAAATGCAATGAGTAAATTCCGCTAGTAGGGTACCCGACTTTTATTGCAAAATCAATAAAGATCAGACACCATGCACATGACCGTAACGCAGCCTTAAACTTTTTCATAGAGTTCTAACAATACACCGCCCGTGCTTTTCGGGTGGACGAAGGCGTAGCGCGTGCCGTCCGGGCGGGTGCGCGGCGTCTCGTTGATCAATTCAACATCCTTCGCTTTGAGCTGTGCCAACGCGCCCTCAATATCATCCACATCCAGGCACAGATGATGCAACCCTGATCCTTTCTTGGCGAGATACTTGGCCACGCCGCTGTCTTCCGTGAATGGCGCGATCAGTTCGATTTCGCCCTCACCCAGCGGCATGAAGGCAATATCGACGGCTTCATCCTCGTTATGCTCAACGTGTTGGAGCGGCACGCCCAACGCATCTTTCCAGAACGACAGTGCGGCCTGCACATCCTCAACGACAATGGCGATATGATTGATTTTAATCGGGGGCATGGATGATCATCCTTTCCGTTTGTGTGTTCGACAGTCGTCCGCTGTCCTGCGGCAACATCCCATATATCACACCCAGTGTAGCGAGCGCGCAGATCAGCGGTAAGTGACAACATGCGGATAGATCGCTGCAAATTGTTACATTACATCGTCTGGGCGCTTCCGCGTCATGGCTGTAATTAGGTGCGCGGCGGGCCGTCGGCTATAATCGAATCAACATTAGGCTAGCCCGCGAACAGGCGGCTGCTTTTGGAGGAAAATTAAATGGTGACGACTGATTATTCCGACCAGGCGCTGATCCCGCAGATCAGCGCGGAACATGAAAAGCTGCGCACCCTGGTGCGCGCCTTCGCGCAGGAGAAGATCGCGCCGATTGCCGCCGAATTCGATGAGAGCGGCGACTTCCCGCTCGACACCATCCAGCAGATGGGCGCAATGGGCTTGATGGGCATCGAAGTGCCGGAGGAATATGGCGGCGCGGGCATGGATACGCTGGCCTATGTGCTGACGATGATCGAGGTGGCGCGGGCCGATGCCAGCCACAGCACCATCGTCAGCGTCAATAACTCGCTCTACGGCCATGCACTGCTGAAATTTGCGACGGAAGCGCAGAAAGAACAATTTCTGGCCCCCGTCGCCAGCGGTGAAAAGATCGGCGCGTACAGCCTCACCGAACCGATGTCCGGCAGCGACGCCGGCACCATGCAAAGCCGCGCGGTGCTCAACGACGCGGGCACGCACTACATCATCAACGGGCGCAAGAGTTGGGTCACCAGCGGCCCGGTCGCCGATTTCGTCGTGCTGTTCACGATGACTGCGCCGGAAAAGCTGCACAAGGGCGTCACCGCCTTCCTGATCGAAGCCGATCAGCCAGGGTTCATTCGCGGCAAAAAAGAACCGAAGCTCGGCATCCGCGCAAGCGCGACCAGCGAGATCGTGTATGAGGATTACGCCTGCCCGGTCGAGAATCGGCTGGGCGGCGAGGGTGACGGCTTCAAGATTGCGATGACCGTGCTCGACGCCGGGCGCATCGGGATCGCGGCGCAGGCGTTGGGGATCGCCGCGGCCGCCTATGAAGCGAGTGTCGCTTACGCCCGTGAGCGGCAGGCATTCGGCGGCCCCATCGGGCAGTTCCAGATGATCCAGCAAAAGATCGCCGATATGAAAACGCGCATCGAAGCCAGCCGCCTGTTGATCTACAGCGCGTGCGCGGCGAAGGAACGCAGCAAAGCCACTGGTGAGCGCTACACGCTGGAATCGAGCATGGCGAAGCTGTTCGCCAGCGAAACCGCTGCATTCGTCACCGACGAAGCGGTGCAGATTCACGGCGGGATGGGTTACAGCAAAGAAGTGGCCGTCGAGCGCTACTACCGTGACGCCCGCATCACACGGATTTACGAAGGCACCAGCGAAGTGCAGCGCATGGTGATTGCGCGCGGCGAGTTAGGGCTGCGCTGATGCGCGCCGCCGTCTTTCACGAACACGGGCCGCGCGATGTCCTCCAGATCGCCGCTGATCTGCCCATGCCGACGCCGGGGCCGGGCGAAGTGCGCCTGAAGATGGGTGCTGCGGCGCTCAACCGCCTGGATCTGTTTGTGCGTGAAGGCTGGAAAGGCCTCGATTTGGCGCTGCCGCACATCACCTGCGCCGATGGGGCCGGCACCGTTGATCTGCTGGGGCCGGGGGTGACGCAGTTCGCCCCCGGCGACCGCGTCGGCATCAACCCAACGATCACCGACCCGGACTGCCTGCTCATGGAAGGCACCGAGGATGCGTGCCTGGGCAGCCCGATCCTCGGTGAGCATGTGCCCGGCGTCGCCGCAGAATACGTGGTGCTGCCCGCCCGCAACCTGATCAAGCTGCCGGATCACATCAGTGTCGCAGCGGCGGCGGCGGTCGGGTTGGTGTTCGTCACCGCCTGGCACTCGCTGATCGTACGCGGCGGCCTCCAACCCGGCGAGTCTGTGCTGGTCGTCGGGGCGAGCGGCGGCGTCAATACCGCCAGCGTGCAGATCGCCAAGGCGATTGGGGCGCGCGTCTACGTGGTGGGCAGCGACGCCGCGAAGTGTGCGCAGGTCGAGCCGCTCGGTGCCGACGTAGTGATCAACCGTGAGGACGATCCCAACTGGTCGAAGGCCATCTACAGCGCAACCCGCAAGCGCGGCGTCGATGTGGTCGTCGATAACGTCGGCGCGGCCACACTGTTCGACAGCATCCGCGCGGCGGCGAAAGGCGGGCGCATCCTGATCGTCGGCAACACGAGCGGGCCAAAGGTCGAACTCGACCTGCGGTACCTGTTCACCAAACACCTGACGATCATCGGCAGCTCGATGGGCACCACGCAGGACTACCGCCGGGTGATGGGGCTGGTGTTTGACGGGGTGCTCAATCCGGTGATTGGGGCACGGCTGCCGCTCGAAGAGATCCGTGAGGGGCATCGCCTGCTTGAAGCGGGTGAGGTATTCGGCAAAATCGTGCTGGAGATCGCTTAAGCAAATCAGTCGCGCGCCTGTGATAGGATCAAAGCATGAGTCCATCGCTGTTGGGGTTTCAAGCGCCGCTGCTGCGCGCCGTCGCCGAGTCGCTGCACCTGCCGAAGATCACTGCGGTGGCCCGTGAGCCGGGGATGCAAGCCGTCTACCGGATCACCATCCATTACTACGACCGGCGCTTTTGCGATTCGGTGGGGACACTGCGGCACAAGCTCACCACGGGCGCAGCGCTGACCATGCATTATCAGCGCGCCCTATCTGACAAGCCGCTCACCCACACGCTTCTGCCGCGCCGCTGCCAGGAATGGGCGCACACACTCCAGCGGCTGCGCTTTGACAGCCTACCGGATCAACCGGGCCTGCCCGATTACGACGCCACCGACCTCTGGCTGATCGAGCGTGCTGCCGGGTCATTTACCAAGAGTGTGATCGTTGCGCCAGATTTGGCGACAGGGGGGCACGCGGATTTGGTCGCAGCGGTGCGCGCCCACCTGCCGGAAACCCTGCGCGCCGTCAAATAATCCGGCATAATCAGCGACTATCGAGCGAATCACGCAAGCGAGCTACATGGCCGACTACACAACAAATCTCGACAATCAGGCTGTGCCGTTTGAGCGCAGCAGCGGCATGCGGCGCGTCGCCATCATCGATATGGGCAGCAACAGCTTCCGCCTCATCGTGATGGCGTATGTGCCGGGCAAAATGTTCAAGATGATCGACGAAGTGCGCGAAGTGGTGCGCATCGGCGAAGGGATGGCGGAGGTCAACGCGCTGCGCCCAGCGGCCATTGAGCGGGGGGTGCGCGCCGCGCAGATCTACGCTGGGTTCTGCGAAGCCAGCGGCATCAGCGACATCATCACGGTGGGCACCAGCGCCATCCGCGACGCACGCAACCGGGCGCTGTTCATCGACCGGGTGCGGCGCGAAGCCGGTTTAGAGGTGCGTCTGCTTTCCGGCGAAACCGAAGCCTATTACGGCTATCTGGCGGCGGTCAACAGCACCACCCTGAATAACGGCTACGTCTTTGATCTCGGCGGCGGCTCCATCCAGATCACGCGCGTTGAGAACCGCCGCCGCGTCGAAATGATCAGCCTGCCGTTGGGTGCGGTGCGGCTGAAAGAGGGCTTTCTGCACAGCGACCCGGCGCGCAGCAAAGAAGTCAGCGCGCTGGGCGAGCACCTGCGCGCCGAATTCGCAGCGATCGATTGGTTCCGCGCCGAACCGGGCATGATGTTGGTCGGCGAGGGCGGCACGCTCCGCTTGATCGGTCGGCTGATTCAAAAGGAGCGGCACTACCCGCTCGATATCCTGCACGGGTTCGCCATGCAGCGCACCGACATCGGCGCAACCCGCGATCTGCTTGCCGATCTCAGTGTGGCAGATCGCAAAAAGCTGCCCGGCATGAAACCAGACCGCGCGGACATCTCGCTGGGCGGGGCGACCGCTGTATACGAAGCGCTCAGCGTCGCCGGCTTCGACGCGATGACCATCTGCGGGCAGGGGCTGCGCGAAGGGCTGTTCTACGAACGCTTCCTGGCCCCAGACGCCGCTGCTCCATCAGACGATCAGCCGCCGCTGTTCGCAGCTGTGCGCCAGGCTTCAGCCTATAATCTCGCGCAGTTGTATCATTATCAGGAAGCGCACGCCCAGCACATCGCCCACCTGCCGCTGTCGATGTTCGATCAACTGCCGCCCGATGAACGCATCTGCGGGCCAAGCGAGCGCGAGCTGTTGTGGGCCGCGTCGATCCTGCACGACATCGGTACCAGCATCGATTATCATGATCACCATAAGCATGGCGCGTATCTGATTCTCAACGCCGGGCTGCCCGGCTACACCCACCGCGAAATCGCCCTGATCGCGCTGCTCGTGCGCTATCACCGCAAAGGCAAGCCGACAGCCGACGAACTCGCACCGCTGCTGGCCGCCGACGATGATCGGCGTTTACTGCAAATGGCAGCGCTGCTGCGCCTGGCAGAGCAGTTGGATCGTTCGCGGGATGGTGTGGTGAGCCAGGTCGTCCTCACATTCACAGCGGATCACGCGCTGTTGGAGATCCGTTCGCGCGGCGATGAGCAGGTGCCGCTGTGGGCGGTCGAAAATCACCTGGATATTTTCAGCGCGGCGTTCGGCAAACCGTTGGTGGTCGTCCCTGTGCCGGATGAACCCGATGAGGTCACGTTAATCTGATGGCTGCTTACACAGAAACTGAGGTCAAGCTGTACGTGCCCGATCTGGACGCGGTGCGCGCTCGATTAGAGGCAATGGGCGCACGCCTGAGCGCGCAGCGCGTCTACGAGCGCAACATCCGCTACGATGACGCGGCGGGCACGTTCGACAGCGAGCGGATTGTGCTGCGGCTGCGCCAGGATACGCGCGTCCGCTTGACCTACAAAGCCGATACCGATCAGGTGGCTGCGGGCGATGCAAAAGTCCGCTTTGAGGCAGAAGTCGAGGTGAGCGACTTCGACGCCATGCACACGATCCTGGGCAAACTGGGCTTCAGCCCGTTCATGATCTACGAGAAATACCGCACCACTTACACCCTGGGCGCGGTCGAGGTGATGCTCGACGAACTCCCCTACGGCAGTTTCGTCGAGATCGAAGGCGAAGCGGAGGCCATCATGCAGGCGCGCCAGCAGCTTGATCTGCACGATGCCCCCAGCTTCACCGCGAGTTATACCACGCTCTTCAAGACGGTTTGCCAGCGGCTCAGCCTCGATTTCACCGACCTGACCTTTGCCAACTTCGCCGGGGTCACGGTGCCACTGAGCGCGTTCACCACAGCGGGCGCTGGCGCTTAGTCGGCGCGCCAGACAGCGCTGTTGCGGTACTGCCGCTGCCAGCCAACCGTACCCAGCGCCACCCAGATCAAGAAGGCGACCAACGACAATGACGGGTTGGCCTGGAGCGATTCCAGGCTGCGTGCAAACACCTCCAGAGACAGCTGCGGGTTGGCGGAAGCACTGGCCGTCCCCATTTGCGTTGTCGGCACAATGATCAGCACCCCGGCGATCAAGCTGGCCGCGCCGCCAAACGCTGTGCTGAGGATGATGATCTGTTTGCGCAGCGACAAACTGATCATCCCGCCAATCAGCACGCCCAGCCCCAAGCCCAAGATGACGACCACATTGTTATCGAGCAGATTGAGCAGCGTGAGCACGATGCTCGCCACCGCCAGCCCGAAGATGGCCCCCGCCACCAGCACGCTGAGCAGAAAAACGAAATACATCAGCACCCCGCCCAGCAGCCCACCGACCAACCCAAAGATGGCGGCGGCGCTTTGCGTGTCCGGGTTTTGCGCGGCCAGCGTCAAGCCAATGCCCGCGCCGATCAAAAAACCGACGATGCTCAAAGAGAGGCGAAACACCTGGTAGCCGAAAAATGTATTCAAGATTCCGAAGCCCAGCGTGACGAGTCCGGTCACGAGGATCAGCGTTGAGTCATCCATAATCGTTCGCCCTGTTGTCCCTCGCGGTCACTCACGGAGATGTTCACCTCAGCAGTTCCAGCCCCATCCATTGTACCCTGACTTTGCGCGGCGGCGCACACGGTAGCATAATCAGAGGGTGCATTCGGAAATGGGGG
>JAADYY010000623.1 GCA_010092805.1 Chloroflexota bacterium
ATGAAACGATGGTTCGTAGTGAGTTTTGTCGTTGTGGTGGTGCTGGCGCTATCGGGATGTGCGGCGGGGCCAAATGAACTCGTCAATGTGCCCAACGCAGAGGGCCAAGTCGCTGGCTTCTGGCAGGGATTAGGGCATGGCTTAGTCTCGCCGATTGCTTTCTTGATTTCCCTGTTTTCAGACAGCGTCCAGGTCTATCAAGCGCACAACAACGGCGGCTGGTACAATTTCGGCTTTTTGCTGGGTGCATCGATCATCTTCGGCGGCAGTGGCGGTGGTGGGGCCGCAGCCGCACGGCGACGGTAAAAAGGCGTCGGTGCCGCCTAGTGAGCCGCTGGATCGTGCGGCTCAATCCGTGTATTTGAGCGTCGCCAGCGCGGCATAGGCGATGCGGCGCACCGCATCATCCGCGTGCTGGCGTGCGCTGATCAGCACAGGTTCCGCGCGCCCACGATCCACCGCGATCAACGCGAGCGCCGCCACATACGGCACCTGCTCCTCGGTGTGCAGGTGCTCGACCACCGCCCGCAGCGCCGCAAAGGACTCCGGCGTCTGGATGCGACCCAACGCCCACACCGCGCTGTGCTGAATCTCCCATGAGGGATCGTGGATCGCTGTGATCAGCGGCGGCACCCCAGCGCGATCACCGATGTCACCGAGGATCACGGCGGCGCGCCAGCGGGTGTCATTGTCAGCGCTGGGGTCTTGCAGCACCGCGATCAACGCCGGCACCGCCGCAGATCCGGCGGTCGTGAGCGCCGCTGCGGCCTCGATGCGCGCTGCTAAATCGCCCGTGCGCAGCCGGTGAATCTGTGCCTCGATGGTCATGGGGTCGTCGCTCACACGCCTCTAACGCAATCAACCGGTCGGGCTGCTCTGCACGAACAAGTAAATGATGAACACGACGTAGAGGGCAAACAGAAACGCCCCTTCGCGCCGCCCCAACACCCGATCCAGGACGAAGGGCAACACCAGCAGCGAAAAGACGGCCATCACCGCAAACTGAAACTGCACGGCGTTGAGATCGACGCTAATCGGCTGAATGACGGCTGTGAGGCCGAGGATCAGCAGGATATTGAAGATGTTTGAGCCGACCACATTACCCACGACGATGTCGCTGGAACGCCGGGTCGCTGCCGCCATCGCTGCGGCCAATTCTGGCAGCGAGGTGCCCACCGCCACCAACGAAATCCCGATCAGCAGTTCGCTCACGCCCAGGTCACGCGCCACCGCCACCGCGCCCGTCACGGTGAACTGCGCGCCGACCAGCAGCAGCACCGCCCCCAGGATCACGCGCCCCAGGTTGAACAGCCGTGTGCGCGCCACCGTCGCTTCTTCCTCAGCCGTGGGGGCGTCGCCATTCCGGGCTTCTTCTTCGTTGTGCTCCCGCATCGACCGCCGCGCATCCAGGAAGACGATGTAGTTGAACGCTGCCAGCGCTACCAGGAGGATCAGCCCATCGACTCGCCCGATTTCGTTATCGAGGATCAGCAAGAACAGCAGCGCCACTGTCCCGATCATCGCGGGGATTTCGCGCCGGACGATCTGCACTTTCACCTGGATGGGGAAGATGATCGCCGCCAGCGCGAGGATCAGCCCGATGTTGGCAATGTTCGAGCCGATGACGTTGCCGATGGCAATATCGCTGACGCCTTCGACGGCGGATGCTAAGCTCACCAGCAGTTCTGGGGCGGAGGTACCGAAGGCGACGACGGTGAGGCCAATGACGAGCGTGCTGAGGCCAAACGATGCCGCCAGCCGCGATGCCCCCACCACCAGATAATTCCCCCCCAGAAATAACCCGACGATTCCGACCCCAACCAAGATGAAATCGAGCAATTGCATAGGTGTAGCGTCCTCGCTGCGGGCATGTGCCCAGGCTAAGGCCTAAGTTTAACGCGTTTTGACCCAAGCCAAACATTGTGGCTCGTAATCCGCCGCCGCAGCGATTATGATGCGCCGAGGTTCATTGACCGTTTGAGCGATTGGTTCGACGTCCCCATGCCGACGCTGTACATTGTCCCCACGCCTATCGGCAATCTGGAAGACATCACGTTGCGGGCTTTGCGCACCCTGCGCGAAGTCACGCTCATCGCTGCTGAGGACACCCGCACGACGCGCACACTACTCCAGCACTACAGCATCGAAACACCGCTGACCAGCTATCACGAGCACAACAAACTCGCCAAGCTGGACGCGATCTTTGCGGCGTTGGCGTCTGGGGATGTCGCGCTCGTCTCGGACGCAGGGACACCGGGCATCTCTGATCCCGGCGCTGAGTTGATCGCCGCAGCCATCGAGCGGGGCGTGCGTGTCGAAGCGCTGCCCGGCCCAAACGCAGCCATCACGGCGCTGGTCGGGTCGGGGCTGCCGACCGATGGCTTTGTGTTTCTGGGCTTCCCGCCGAAAAAATCGAAGGCACGCCGTGACTTTCTGGCCGAGATCGCGGACGAACAGCGCACACTGATCATGTATGAAAGCCCGCACCGCCTCACCGAAACGCTGGCCGCCATCGCGGACACGCTCGGCGAACGGCAGGTGTGCGTGGCGCGCGAGCTGACCAAACTCTATGAAGAGCTGCGCCGAGGATCTGCAAGTGAGGTGCGCGCCCATTACAACCAACAGCCGCCGCGCGGCGAGATCGTGATCGTGGTGGCTGGCGCTGCGCCGCCGGAGATCGTCGTGTGGGATGAGGCGGCTGTCCGCGCCGCGCTGCGTGCGGCGTTCGCTGCAAATGAGCCGTTGAATGCTGCCGCCAAGCGCATCGCCAGGGAAGCCGGCTGGGATCGGCGGGCGGTGTACGCGCTGGGCGTCGATGAAAAAGTGGACGTAGAAGCGTGCGACGACCACTGCGCAGACTCACCCTAGAATTTTGCGGCGGGCGCGGTACAATCATTGTCCGTTTCGATAAAATCTTCATTGCGAGTCATGAGATTCACGCCGGGCGCGCAGCCCGCGTCAGACAGAGGTTAGTGCATGGGATCGTATCACGGGCCAAAGGCCAAGCAGCAGCGGCGCTTCGGGGAAGTCCTCGTCCCGCGCCCAAAATATCAGCGGATTCTGGAAAAGCGGGCCTACCCGCCGGGCGATCACGGTAAGGAAAAGCAGTTTCGCTCCGGGCGGCGCAGCGATTACGGCTTGCAGCTCAACGAAAAGCAGAAGCTGGCGTTCATCTACAATGTGCGCGAAAAGCAGTTGCGCAGTTACTTCCTGCGCGCCCGCCGTCAGCCAGGCAACACAGGCGATAACCTGATGATCCTGCTGGAACGGCGGCTGGATAACCTGGTGTACCGCGCTGGGTTCGCCCCCACCATTTGGGCGGCGCGGCAGTTGGTCAAGCACGGCCACATCAACGTGGATGACGCGCGCCTTGACCTGCCGTCGTATCAGTGCTCGCCGGGCCAGAAGATCGCGGTCAATGAGCGGATGCGCAAGAATGAGCATGTGATGATGTCGATGGACGAGTCGGTGTACACCGTGCCGTACTTGAGCGTTGACCGCGACAGCTTCACCGCAACTTTCCTGGCAGTTCCTGAGCGGACGGAGATTCCGATCCCGATTCAGGATCAGCTCATCGTTGAGTATTACACCCGCCTCACCTAATCGGCGGTTGCCAACCCCCTCAAGCAACGCTCAGCCCTGCGTGATTGTGATCATGCGCAGGGCTGTTTTGCTCCGGGCGTCGTTATGGCTTAGCGCGACGGCAGCGCGTCGCAACCTGTGAGCAGCGAGATGAATTCGCCGTCAACCCAGCCGACTTCGCCTTCGTAGCTGGTATTCCACCATGTCGAGCCGGCGTTGCGTGCGACCAACTCCACCACCGTATTGAATGGAATCACCAACAGCGTCTCGGATTCTTGCGTGGGCGCGGCGCGCAGCCGCAGGTTGAAGTTGACCAGCGCGATGCAGGTCGGGCCGTCAGAGGCGGCGGTCTGCTGGGTTGGCTCCGGCGTCGCGAATGTCAGCCGTTCGCGGGTGGCTGTCGGCGTGCGCGTGGGGCGCGGCGTGCGCGTGAGGGTTGGTGTGCGCGTCGGCGTGGGGGACGGCGTGACGGTTTGCGTGAGGGTGGCTGTGGGCGTGAAGGTCGCTGTCGGCGGCGGGGTATCGGTCGCGGCGGGCACCGCCGTCAGCAAATCAAGCAGGCTGCCGCGCGTCGCTTCGGGATCTGGCGTGGGGCCGCCGAAACCCCGGCCAATTGAGTTGAGATCTTGATTGACCGCCACCCGCGCTAACGTCCCGATCTGGCTGCTGAACAACGCGCCTTGAATCCGGCTGATGTCGCCAGCATCGACAGCTTCATCGAGCGACTGCCGGAAGATCTCCGAAAGCCCGCTGATGATGTTTTCCAGATTGCCGCCGTAAATCTCGATCAAGTCGGCGATAGATTGGCCTTCATCCAGCGCGGTGAAGATCGTCACCTCGTCGGCGTCAATTTCGTTACGCAGCACCACACGGATCGCCTGAAACAATTCAGTGGCACCTTGCGCCTGCTGCTCCTCTTCGGTGAGCGTTGCATCGGCGTTGGCGACGGCGGGGGATTCCGTGTCGTTCATGCCAGACGGCAGGAGCAAAACCGCCATCGTCGGGACGGTGATGGTGGCCAGGGCGATCAGTGCGGCGCTGAACAGGCTCAGCAGCCCGCGCGAGCGCGCCCACCGCTGTTTGCGGAACAACTCGAAGAACGCGATCAGCACGCCACCGGCGGCCAACGCGCCCGCCGTTTGCAGCGTCAGCCACCCGACCAGCGGGTCAGGCTGCCCGTCGAGTTGATTGACGATCAACGCGGTCATCAGCGTGAGGATGGCGAGGTAGCATAGAAAAATGTCCCTGCGGATCAGTTCATGCCTGCGCCGGATTGTTCGGAGCAGGTTGCTGAGGAACCACAGTGCCGCGAAGAGCGCACCGAACCCATAAACCAGCAGTCCCACATCCACTCCTATGGATTAGCCCTACACTGCAATTATCGCACATCATCCTACGGTGCGGCTACCCCACGCGCCGCCCAATTCGGCACCGCTCATCGCTGTCCAACGTCCCGCCCCCCATGAGCGCTTGTGGGCATGGCACCAACACCCGGTAGATTTTCGCTGGAAGTGCCCTCAAAAGCTTGTTAAATTGCAAATACTCAGGCGATGCTGATTTTTTGCGCTCACCCCCTGCCCCCTCCTCACATGCCAACGGCAACCGCTGCTGCGCGATTGGTCGCGGGGGAAAAGGCGCTGATCTTGCTGTTTTTGGCCCCTCTCCCAGAGCTGAAAGCACGTTCGGGAGCGGGGTTGGGGTGAGGGCTGAGTAGTGACGTTAAATTCACAGGGGCAGCGAATCCGCTGTGATGTGCCGCGCCCAAACGAAAACAGCGCAGATGCATGATCGATCTGCGCTGTTCAGTGTCACCGATGATTTTGGGTTGGGCTGCGGGCCGCAAAACGATTTGTCGGGGTGCCCGGACTCGAACCGGGGACCTCAGCCACCCGAAGACTGCGCGCTACCACCTGCGCCACACCCCGAAGGTATGTTAAAGTCTACAGAATAACCATCCCAGTTGCAAGAGCCAAGTTGTGACCCCTGAATCGCCTACCCCCCCGAAGATCACGCGCACCGACCGCCTGCGCGCCCGTACCGACCGCTGGCTGCTGCGCGCCGGGCGGCTGCTCCACGCGCGCGGCGTTCACCCGGACACCGTCACCCTGCTCGGATTGGCGCTTGTGGCGCTGGCCGCGCTGGTGATTGCCGGGGGGGCGCTGCAACTCGGCGGGCTGATCCTGCTGATCGGCCTGCCGCTCGATGCGCTCGACGGTGCGGTCGCGCGCGCCATGCAGCGGGCAGATCGCTTTGGCGGCGTGCTGGATTCGACCCTGGATCGTGTGGCGGATGGGCTGATTCTGGGGGCGCTGGCCTACTATTTCGCAACAGTCGATCAATTTGGGCTGCTGCTGTTAGCCCTGACGGGACTGGTAGGCAGTTATGTGGTAAGCTACGTGCGCGCGCGCGCCGGGGAAGCCGATCTGGCCGTCCGCGTCGGGCTGCTCACGCGCCTGGAGCGGGTGCTGCTGCTGCTGGCGGGGTTGATCGTGCCGCCGCTGATCGTGCCCGCCCTGGTGATCCTGGCGGTGGGCAGCGTCATCACGGGTGTGCAGCGCTTATGGTTTGTCTATCAACATCTGGATCGTGAGGATTGACACAATGGAGTTTGGACCTGAATTCGTCACGCTGTTCGACCGGGTGCAGATCCGGTACTACGGCATCATCATCGTCGCGGCGATGCTGGTCGCGGCGACGGTGGCCGCCCGCCTGGCCCGCCGCGATGGTCGTGACCCCGACCACATCTGGGGCGGCCTCACCTGGGCCATCATCCCGGCGATCATTATGGCGCGCTTGTGGTTCATTCTGTTCCCGCCGCAGCAGTTGATCGACCAGGGCATTGATACGCTGTGGTTCTTCCAGAACTTCTTCGACCTGCAAAACGGCGCGATTGCGATCTGGAGCGGCGGCCTGAGCATCTTCGGGGCGTTCCTGGGTGGTTTCCTCGGCGCATACATTTACATCCGCCGCAACAAACTGCCGATCTGGCCGTGGCTCGACATCGCAGGCGTGGCGATTCCGTTGGGCCAGGCGATTGGCCGCTGGGCGAATTTCGTCAATCAAGAACTGTACGGCATCCCCACGACGCTGCCCTGGGGCCTCACCATTGCGGCGGACAAGCGCGTGGCCCCCTACACCAGCACGGTCGATTTCCCGGTTGATGGGGCGGAAGCGACGTTGTTTCACCCGCTGTTCCTGTATGAGTCGCTGTGGAGCCTGCTGGCGTTCATCGTGCTGATGAGCCTGTTCGTGCGTGCGCGTGATCGCCTGCGCCCCGGCGACATCTTCTTGCTGTACGTGATGCAGTATTCGGTGATCCGCTTCCTGCTGGAGTTCCTCCGTATTGAGGTGGCCATCGTCGCCGGGGTGAATATCTCGCAGGTGGTGACCGCCGCCGCCTTCGTGATCGCGCTGATCGTGTTCATTCTACGCCGCCGCCAGCCGAACGAGCAGCCGGAAACGTCAACCGCGACCTCGTCGTAGTGAGGCGCGTTTGAACGATCACAGGTGGAGCAGCGAACGTGCGCGTTGTGCTTTACACAGATAAAACGGTGCGCGAATGCATGAGCGCGATCAACGAGCGGATGCAGGCGAAAGCCACCAGCGCGCGCCCGGCGCTGGATGGCTGGGTGAATAAAAGCGGCGAGTTCTCGTTGGGAGTGTCGATGCAGGTGGCCGGGCGCTTCAACCGCACGACGTACCTGCGCGGCAAGGTCGAAAAACAGGGCGGCTACAGCGTCGTCACCTGCGATGTCGCCAACGGCGTGGAGCGGCGTGGGCAGATCATCGTGTTCATCGCGCTGGGGTTGGTGGCGCTGGTGATGTTGGGGAGCGGCAACGCCCTGTTCGCGCTGATTTTGATCCCGTTTGCGCTGCTGCTTTACATCCCCATGGAAGGCGATCATCAGAACAGCGAAACGCTCGTCAACGAAGTGCAGCGGACGCTCAAAGCGCGGGCGAAGCCGCCCGCCGGGGCCAAACCCCGCCGCGGCTGATCGGTTGATGGGGTGCGGTGCAGCCCCGGCGCGTGAGGCATCTGGCGCTGGGTGCCGGGGCTTAGCTTGAGTGGCCAGAGTGGAGGAGGATCGATCTTGACGGATTCATTGTTGACCGAGCGGCACGACGCCGTCACGGTGCTGACGATCAACCGGCCTGAGGTGCGCAACGCCCTCAACCAGGATGTGATGGTCGCGCTGCGTGCGGCGCTCACCGCCGCCGAAACCGACGGCACCCGCTGCGTGGTGCTGACGGGGGCGGGCGGCGCGTTTTCGTCCGGCGCGGACATCAAGCAGGCGCTGGCCGACGGCCTCGACGCCGACGGCCTCACCCACCTGCTCAGCGCGGTGTACGGCCCCACCCTCAAAGCGATTCGGGCCACATCGTGGCCGGTGATCGCGGCGGTGGATGGCCTGGCGGGCGGCCTGGGCTGCGATATGGCGCTGGCCTGCGATCTGCGGTTGATCAGCGAGCGGGCGCGCTTCGCCGAGCTGTTCATCCGCGTCGGCCTGATCCCGGACGGCGGCGGGACGTATCTGCTGCCGCGTCTGATTGGGACGGGGCGCGCCTTCGAGCTGTTGTTCACGGGCCGCGACGTGGCGGCGGCAGAAGCACAGCAGATAGGGCTGGCAAATCACGTCTACCCGGTGGAGACGTTCATGACGGCGGTGCTGCAATTCGCCACGACGATCAGCCAACAGTCACCGCAGGCGCTGCGGCGCGGCAAAGCGGCGCTGCTGGCGGCGCTCGACAGCAGTTACGCCGAAGCACTCGACCACGAGCACGCGCATCAGCACGCCATTTTGACCAGCGCCGATGGGCTGGAAGGCTTCCGCGCGTTTGCCGAAAAGCGCCCGCCCGTGTGGACAAGCCGCTAGGTGTGCTCGGCGGGTTCACGCACTGAGCGCCAACCGTTAGGTCTGCTTGTTAAGCCATTTTGATCGGTTATATTTGCATGTTTGATTACATTTGATCAAGCAAATAACTTGACGCACCCGCCCAGATCGCCTATTCTATACAATTAATATTTTACGGTGCCAAACCTGGGTATTTGGAATGTGACCGGTCAAAAAAGCCACTATGCTGGTTTCCATATGGTTTCTACGCTGATTTCTACGTGACAAGTGGCATCGGCGATCAACAGCAGCAGAGTTAAGGGGAAATCTCATGCGGCTCCGCGATCTAGGGGTGGTACCAGGGCGCTTACCCGCTGGCGCATACAACGCCATTACCGATGTGCCAGGCGTGCGCGTCGGCCACATCACGCTGATCGACGGGGACGGGCCGCTCGTCCCGGGGCAAGGGCCAATCCGCACCGGGGTCACGGCGGTACTGCCGCACGGCGGCAACCTGTTTCTGGACAAAGTGGCTGCCGCCGTCTACACCATCAACGGCTTTGGCAAGGTCATCGGCTTTGATCAGGTGCAGGAGCGCGGTTGGCTGGAAACCCCAATTCTGCTGACAAACACGCTCAATGTGGGGCGTGCTGCCGACGCGCTCGTCGGGTACATGCTGCGTGACAACCCTGACATCGGCGTCACGACGAGCACCGTCAACCCGGTGGTGGGCGAATGCAATGACGGTTTCCTGAACGACATTCAGGGGCGGCACGTCCAAGAGATTCATGTGTGGGACGCAATCGCGGGCGCGAAATCCGGCCCGGTGCCAGAAGGCAGTGTCGGCGCGGGCACGGGCACGGCGTGCAACCAATTCAAGGGCGGCATCGGCACCGCGTCGCGCCGGGTGCTCGCCGGGGAGTTTACAGTGGGCGCGCTGGTGCAAACCAATTTCGGCAGACGTGCCGACCTGATGGTGTTGGGCGCGCCTGTCGGCGAACGGATGCTTCAGGAACAGATGCCGCGCGCGCTCCCCGGCTCGATCATGATCACGTTGGCGACCGATGCGCCCCTGACTCAGCGCCAGCTTGAGCGGTTGGCGCGGCGGGCGATCTTTGGGCTGGCGCGCACGGGTGCCTACAGCCAGGATCAGAGCGGCGATTTCGTGATCGCGTTTTCGACGACCAACCGCGCGGCGCACCGCCCCGATGTGATCGTCGAACTGGTGGAGCGGCTGGCGGAGCGCGCGCGCTATCTGGACGAATTCTTTCTGGCCGCCGCCGAAAGCGTCGAAGAAGCGATCATCAACGCGATGCTCGCCGCCGAAACGATGACCGGGCGTGACGGCAACACCCTCTACGCACTGCAAGCCGATCATCTGCTGCACTGGCTGCACCACTTCAACCGCATCTAACCGGCGCGTGCCGGGCGACCATCATGCCCCCGCGTCGATCAGCCGTAGGTTGCACCCACCCGTCATGCTCGGTTACGCTACCCATCATCGCATCGTCGGTCATCCATACTCAAGGTTGCTGCGCCGCAGGGCCAAAGCTTCTACTGCTGGTGGATTGCGGCGGATGCAATTTCTGGAGCGATTCTGTATAGTGAGAGCGGTTGATCAAGGATGGAGACCCTCCCATGACCCGTCGATATTCACCTCATCAGATCGGGCTGCTGGCCCGTGGCAGTGCGGCGCTGACGCTTGCGGCGTTCGTCATCGCGCTGCTGCTGAACGCCGCGTCCACCGCCGCGCAGATCAGCGGCATCCCTGGCTCGCCGTTCCCGGCAGGCAACTTACCCTCATCGGTCATCGTCAGCCAGGACGGCGCTCACGTCTACAGCTCGAACGTGTTCACCGATAACGTCGGCGCATACGCGCGCAACGCCGCCACTGGCGTCATCG
>JAADYY010000117.1 GCA_010092805.1 Chloroflexota bacterium
CACGACGACCCGCCGCATGCCGATTACAACAAGACATCGCTGGTCTTCGCGACGCGCAACCTTCCAGCGGCGCTGTATGAGTGCTTGGGCGTGTTTGCCGAAAACAACCTCAACCTCACCAAAATCGAGTCGCGGCCCCGGCGGAATCGCCCCTGGGAGCCAGTCTTCTTCCTGGATTTCGAGGGGCACTGGCAGGACGACGCCAGCCAGGACGCGCTCGTGCGGCTGCTGCAACGGGCTTCGTTCGTCAAAATGCTGGGATCATACCCGGCGGTGAAAGCACAATCTGTAGGGATTTAATGGACTCTGTCGCATGATGCAAAAACTCGATGTCGCGATTCTCGGCGCAACGGGAGCTGTCGGCCAACGGTTTATCCAACTTCTTGAAGAGCATCCCTGGTTTCGGGTTGCGGAGGTCAATGGATCGGAGCGCAGCGCCGGGCAGCTTTACGGCGAGTCTGTCCGCTGGGTGCTCGATGGTGAGCCGCCGGACGCTGTGAGCAATCTGCTCGTGAAACCGCTGGACGCTGAGTTCACGTCGCCGCTGATCTTCTCTGCGCTGCCAAAAGCGCCGGCGCAAACGCGCGAAGCGGAACTCGCGGCTGCCGGGCACGTCGTTTGCACCAACGCCTCAGCGAACCGGATGGCCCCCGATGTGCCGCTGCTGCTGCCGGAGGCCAATGCCGATCACATCCGCTTGATCGATGTGCAGCGTGAGCGGCGCGGCTGGACGAGCGGCGCGCTGGTCGCCAATTCGAATTGCACCACCATGCCCGTCGTGATGTCGTTGGCTCCGCTGCGGCAGTTTGGCGTCCGGCGGTTCACTATTGTCAGCCAGCAGGCCATCAGCGGCGCAGGGTATCCCGGCGTCCCGTCAATGGACATTCTCGACAACGTGATCCCTTACATCGGTGGCGAAGAGGACAAGCTCGAAACGGAGCCGCTCAGGATGCTGGGGCAGTTGGCCAATGACGCGATCGATTGGCTGGATGCAGTGGCAAGTGCGTCCTGCAACCGCGTGCCGGTGATCGACGGGCATCTGGTCAACATCTCGGTTGATCTGGCTGAGCAGCCGTCCCATGATGATATCATCGCGGCCTGGAACGGGTTTCGCGGGCCAGAGCCGGTGCCATCATTACCGAGTGCGCCGGAGCAGCCGGTGATGTACCTACCAAAGCCGGACCGACCGCAAATTCGGCGCGACCGCCATGCAGGCAACGGCATGACAACCTCGGTGGGGCGGCTGCGCGCTTGTCCGATTCTCGGTTACAAGTTTGTGGCGCTCTCGCACAACACCATTCGTGGTGCTGCCGGGTGCAGCATCCTCAACGCGGAACTGCTGGCGGTTCAGGGCTATCTCCACGACTTTCAGCCGAGGGCAGCGACATTCGCTTAGATCGGTTGCCGTGTATTTAAGCGCGCGCTAGACTTGATCAGGTTGCGCGAGGATAAACACCCCCTCACGATGAAGGCGACCACACCTGTTGGAGACGATTATGCGCGTATTCATCGCCGGCATTGATGGTTACCTGGGCTGGCCGCTCGCCCAATATCTGACGGCGCGCGGCCATGAGGTTGCAGGCATCGATAAGTTGTTGCGGCGGCGATGGGTTGAAGAAGTTGGGAGTCACAGCGCTATTCCGGTATATGCCGTGTACGAGCGGCTGCACGCATTTCGGGAGCGTTTTGGTACACCGTTGACGTTCCATGAAGGCGATTTGCTCGATTACGCGCTCTTGTGTGATGTGTTGGCTGCGTTCCAACCCGATGCTGTTGTGCATCTTGCCGAAATGCCGTCCGCCCCCTACTCGATGATCGATCAGGCGCACGCTGCTTTCACTCAGCACAACAACGTGATCGGCAGCCTGAACATGCTGTGGGCGATGAAAGCCGTCTGCCCGCAAGCGCATCTCGTCAAGCTGGGGACAATGGGCGAATACGGAACCCCCAATGTGGACATCCCCGAGGGGTTCTTTGAAGTGGAATTTCGCGGACGCAAGGATGTGCTGCCTTTTCCGCGCCAGGCTAACAGCTTTTACCATCTGACGAAAGTTCACGATACACACAATACCATGTTCGCTTGCAAAACCTGGGAGCTGCGCGCCACCGACATCATGCAGGGCGTTGTGTTCGGCACCCAGATCGATGAGATGGGCGACGACCCGCGTTTACGCAGCCGCCTCGACTTTGACCAGTGCTTCGGCACCGCGATCAATCGCTTCTGCTGCCAGGCCGTGATTGAGCACCCGCTAACGTTGTATGGCAGCGGCGGGCAGAAGCGCGGCTTTCTGCCGATGCGTGACTCGATGCAGTGCCTCACATTGGCGATTGAGAGTCCGCCGGAACCGGGGGAGTACCGCGTCTTCAATCAATTTGAGGAGTGCTATACCGTCGAAGAACTCGCGCTCAAGGCGCAGGTGGCGGCGGCAGCCGTCGGCATTACCGTTGAAATCCAGCACATCGATAACCCGCGCACAGAGCAGGAAGCGCACTACTACAATCCGGATCGCAGCCACCTGATCGCGTTGGGTTACGAGCCAACACACGATGTAGCGGCTGAGATGCGCATCATGATCAACGATTTGAAGGCGCACCGCGACCGGATTCTGGCCAGGCGCGATGCGCTTATCCCAGATATTCGTTGGGATGGCACCCGCCGCCGTTCGCAGGTGATCGGCGCGGTGCTGACGTCTGTCAAATCGTGATTCAATCCGCGAACATGGCCCGGTATAATCGGTACCGTGTAGACGGGTGCGGGCTGACAAGTCTCGCACTTTTGATTTTATAAGCATGAGGTTAACATGATCCAGCGTTTCAAGTTAAGCGAACTTGCGCCGGACGCGCGCATCAAGCTGCTGCGCCGCGCCGAAACGGACATCCGCGAGCTGCTGCCGTTGGCACAAGAGGTCATCGACCGTGTTCAGACGGAAGGGGATGCCGCGGTCGTCGATTACACGCGGCGCTTCGACTCACCAGATTTCGTGGCATCTCTGCTGCGCACCGCCCCTGACGACTTCGCCGCCGCTCGTGCGGCCCTTGACGCTGAGGTGATCGCGGCCATTGAAGCGGCGCACGCAAACATTCTGCGCTTCCACAGCGAGCAGATGCCCGAGCCGATGTGGTTCACAGAAGTGCAGCCGGGGATCATGGCGGGCGAGAAGATCACGCCGGTGGCGAGCACCGGGCTGTATGTACCGCGTGGCAAAGGCGCGTTTCCCTCGGTGATGCTGATGCTGGCAACCCCGGCGAAGGTCGCTGGCGTACCGCGCATCGTGGTGGTCACGCCGCCGACACCGGAAGGCAAGCCGGATGCAGCCTCGCTGGTCGCTGCGGAGATCTGTGGCGTTGATGAACTCTACGCGGTCGGCGGGATGCAGGCGATTGCCGCTTTGGCTTACGGCACCGAGACGATCCCGAAAGTGGACAAAGTGATCGGCCCAGGCAGCAGCTATGTTTCGGCGGCCAAGCGACAGTTGTACGGCGTTATCGATGTCGGGCTGCCGGCTGGCCCCAGCGAGTCGATCATCCTCGCTGATGAAACCATCGATCCACGCTTGGCAGCGCTTGATCTGCTGGTTGAGGCGGAACATGGCCCTGAATCGGCGGCGCTGCTGGTCACCCACAGCCCCAAAGTCGCAGATGAAGCGTTCGCAGTGCTCCCCGAATACATTGAGGCGCTCCCGGAATGGCGGCGTAACTTCGTGCAGAATGTCCTTGCAAACTACGGCGGCATCCTGCTCACTGGCAGCCTCGACGAATCGATTGCGTTCGTCAACGAATACGCGCCAGAGCATCTTGAGGTACTGACTGCGGAGCCGTTTGTCACGCTGCAAAAGATCCATAACGCGGGCGAGATTCTCCTCGGCCCGCTCACACCAATCCCGACGGCCAATTACTGCCTCGGCCTCAACGCCATTCTGCCGACAGGCGGGTTCGCGCGCAGCTTCTCCTCGGTGAGTGTGTGGGAATTCCTCAAGCGCAGCGGCATCGGCTACTTGTCGCAGGAAGGCTACCAGCGACTGCAGGGAGTCACCGCAACGTTGGCGGATTACGAAGGGTTCCCGGCGCACGCACAAGCGATCCGTAAGCGCAACGAGATCCTTGGTTTATGAGTGAGGATGTGCTTCAGCGCATTCAGGCGCTTCAGTTCAGTGACCGCGCGGCGGCGGAAGCGCTGCTGCTGGAGTTCATACGCGGTCACTTCCCACTTGATGTGGTCGGGGTCGAACTGCGCCCGCTGGCGGTCTCGCTGAATTCGTTCAACGGCTTTCTCTCGCTGGCAGATGGTGAGCGGCTGTTCTTCAAGACGCACACGGAGCAGGACAACGTGATCGACGAGTATTATCACGCTGCGCTGCTCGCAGAGGCCGGCTATCCCGTGCTTCAGCCGCTGCACACCTCAACGGCGGCTGGGCGGCAGCTCCTCATTTATGAAGTGATCGAAGATCCGTCGGTGTTCGATCTCGCGTGGGCCGTCGAACAGGGCGAGAGTCAGGCGCTGGCAGCGCTGACACAGGCGCAACACAACGCCGACGATGAACTGCTCATGCGCTACCAACAGACACTGGCTGTACAGAGCGCGGATGACGCCGCCCACGCACCGATTCACCAACTGTTTTATCACCGGCTGACGGGTGGGCGGCTCGCCCGGTTTTACCATCCATCCATTCAGATCGCGCTGCCCGGCGGCGACGCTGCGATGGGTGCAGCACGCCGGGTGCGCTGGCTCATCAACGGGCAGCACTACGAACAAACCCTCGATGACTTGATCACGCGAGCGGTTGACCTCCTCAATCCCGCGCAGGCCGGGCCAGCGATCACCGGGCACGGTGACGCTCACAACGGCAACGTGTTTTTCCGCGCCGCCGAGTCGCTGGCAGGCGGGCCGGCGCGGTTACTCTATTTCGATCCGGCATTCGCGGGGCGTCACCATCCGCTGCTGGACGTGACCAAGCCGCTGTTTCACAATGTGTTTGCCATGTGGATGTACTTTCCGACTGAGAAAGCCGCCGCCACCAACATCACCTTGGTGCGCCGCCCCGATGTGTGGGTCGTTGAGCATGACTACGGGCTGCATCCCGTGCGGGAGATGTTTCTCGGTAGCAAATTGGAACGGGTGCTGACGCCTGTCTTGCGCGATCTACGCGCGCGCGGCTGGTTGCAGCCCGATTGGCGGCTTTACCTGAAGGCGGCGCTGTTTTGCTGCCCATTCCTGACGATGAATCTCGCAGATCGTGACAAATTCCCCCCGTCGATCAGCCTGCTGGGCTTGGCAATGACCGTCGAGATGGGGTCAGAAAGCCTGGGTGTGCGCAGCCGGATCGACGCAGCGCTGGATTCAGTTGAGGCAGCACTCGATTAGCTCACGAGATCGACAACCGCGATTTTAGCTGCTCGAACGTCGGTGAGCGATCAAGAAAGAGATATTTTGCCGGGTCAACCAGCACATCCGTCGCCCCCGCCGCCCGAAACTGATCGACGGTGCTGAGCAGATTGTGACGCTCGGTGAAGATCACAACCGCGAACGACTCGCCCCCAGCGCCGTCATAAATCGGCGTCAGCGTCGGCCCTTTGAGTCCGTGTGTCAAGGGGTTGGCGCTGATGCGTGCGGCGACTTCAGCGGCGCTTTCGCCGCGCATCTTCACGGTGAGTTTGAGGTAGTCCCCGCCGCGCGCGGTTGCGTCTATGCGCTCAAGGATTGCCGCTGTTGCTGCACGCACGTGATCGTTCTGCTGCAAGGCTGCCCGGTTCGCGATCAGGCAGGCTTGCGAATCGACGATGACGCCATCGGGCAGCGGCTTGAGGTAGTTCTCGCGCAGTGTCGTTCCGGTCGCTGTCAGATCAACAATCACGTCGGCGTAACCAATGGTCGGCGCGGCTTCGATGGCACCTTCGGCGTTCACGAGGCTGAAATGATGGATGCCGTGTGTGTGCAGAAATTGGCGCGTCTGGTTGGGGAACTTCGTAGCGACGCGCAGATTACGCCCATGATACTCGCGGAAGTCGAGGGCCACATCCGCCAGATCGACCAGGTTATCGACATCCACCCAGGCATCCGGCACCGCGATCAGCAGTTTGCAGTGCCCGTAACCGAGTTGATCGCTGATGACAAGGACGGACTCAGCGCCATGCTCAGCGACGACATCGAGGCCGGTGATGCCAAGCTGTGCTGTGCCATCGGCGACTTTGTAAAGCACATCGGTCACCCGCTGAAAGAGGACATCCACCGCGGGCACCCCAGCGAGCGTGCCCGTGTACTGGCGTGGGTTCGGTTTGCGCACCTGTAGACCGCAGCGCTTCAAGAAGGCAGCGGTTGGGTCGGCGAGCGCGCCTTTGCTGGGCAGAACCAGGGTGACGCGATCAGTCGGCATAATGGGCGTGCTCCAACGCTGTGATCAGATCATCGACTTGGGTTGAGCTGAAGGTCTGCGTGCCCCAGCGGATCGATCCGTCCGCTTCCGTAATCAATGACATTGGGCGGTCGCTGCCTGTATGCGTTTCCATGATGACCATCAACCCGCGTGCGCGCAAAGTCTGCGCCCAGCTGACCGTCTGCGCCGACGCTGCGTCAGTGTCGGCTGGGCTGATATAGATTTCCAGCGGCGCTTGATCGTCATCCGCGTTGAGCGCTGCTAACAGCGGTTCGGTGTAGTAAGCAAATCCAGCGGCAGCAGTCTGCGGTCCGCCCAGCAGCTTGATCAGTTCGTCGTAGCGTCCACCACCGCCGATCAGATTGCCGTCGGCGCTAAATAGATCAAACACCAGCCCAGTATAATAGTCCCAATTTCTTGCCATTCCCGGCCACAGTTTGATCTGCGCGGGTGGCACGCCGTAAGCGCCGAGCAGCGCGATCACCCGACGCCAACTGTCGAGAATGGCTTGCCCAGCCTGATCCGCGCCGATGATCTCGGCAGCGGCGGCAAAGACAGCGGCAGCATCGCCGCGCAGCGCACTCCACTCTGCCAACAGATCGACCGCGGCGGTGATCTGATCCCGGTGAGCGGTGCGCAGTTGCTTTTGCAGCAGCCGCCGCGCGATGTCTGCGCGCGTGCGCCCTCCCATTGTTGTGCCACGCTGCGTCGATTCGAGGAGCGAAGCGACCAGCCTCTGTGCGCTATCGTCCGCTGGTGGCGAGGAGTCGACTCGCCCGCTCGACGGCAGGCGCGCATCACGCAGCAGCAGTTTATCAAGTTGGTCGGTGATGTAGCGCTTGCCTTGCGCTGGATCGTGCAGTGCGGGCAGTTGGCCCAGCAGCCAGCGCTCGGTACGCTTGTCAAGCTTGAAGCGGCCGATCACCTGGCGCGTCAACTGCATGTGACCGATCACGAGTGCGCTGCCCCCGGCCCCTTGTGTGATCGCGCCGAGCGCGCACAGCGCCGCGATCTCCGCATCGGCGGCGGCACCATCTGCGCCGATCAATTCCGCACCGATGCTGTGGCGTTGATAGCTGGCCGGGGCGTGAGTTGGGTCGTGCTCGAAGATTGGCCCGGCAAACTGCCAGCGGACGACATCCGTATCCGGCGGATCAAGCTGACGATCA
>JAADYY010000624.1 GCA_010092805.1 Chloroflexota bacterium
CCCAGCGTCAGCGTTCGGGAGCAGGGGCAGGGGGATGCGGGCCAAAACACAATCAAATCGATTGACCAACAGCATCTGATTCGTTTGTGCAATATTATGGCCGAATCAGGTATGATGGATTCACTATAGCGCAGCCGCAGTCACCGAAACGAAAGCCAACACCTGATGCCCTACACTGTCGATTGGTATTTGCCCGAACGGATCATGCGCATCCAACTCTCCGAAGAGTTGACCATCGCTGATGCTGAGCAGCTTTCCAACATCTCCCCAACGTATATTAATCAAGGCACCGCGCCTGTCCACGTATTGATTGATGCGTTAACCGTCGAAAAGTACCCTACGCAAATTGCGCAATTGAGCAAAGTGGTGAAGTCCAAAGTTGATCTCGCCCACCTCGGCTGGGTGATTTATGCAACGCGGAGTCCGCTGCTCAAATTTGTTTTCTCAACGGTCACACAAATCGCGATGCCGAATGTGCGGCTGCGCGTTTACGAGACGCTGGACGAAGCGCTGGCCTTCCTCGTTGACCGCGATGTGACGCTGGTCGATCTACTGCCACCGCCAACAATCGCACCGCCGCGCTGAGCCGCGAACTATGCCGCAGGGCGCATTCAAGTGTTAAGACTCGCTGGCCGCAAAATTCGTTTATGATGAATGGCAACGCTCGAGCTTAACAACGAGAAAGCGCACTTTATGCCCTGTGAAATTGGCTGGTATATCCCGGAGCGCGTGATTTGGCAGCGCTTCTACGGCGTGGTGACATCCGAAGAACTCGCTGAACATTCCGCGCGCTCCGCCGAATACATCATGGCGGGCACGGCCCCCGTGCATATCCTGGTCGATGCCACCGAGATCGCCAAGTACCCCGGCAACCTCAAGCAGCTCACCGACAGCGCCAATTATGCTTCGGACACGAACAAGGTGGGGTTCGTGGCCCATGCCAGCACCTCGAACCAACTGATGCGGTTCTTGGCGTCGCTGATGACGCAGATGCTGGTGCGCAATGTGCAGTTCCGCGCCTTCGAGACGGTGGATGCGGCGCTCGCGTTCCTCATTGACCGCGACACGACGCTTGATTTGCAGGCCGCCCGCTCTGATCTGCTGGAGAGCGCCACACATAATGCATCCCAGCGCCAACGTTAGAAAAGGAGCCGCTGATGCCATACACCGCCGATTGGTACCTGCCGAGCCGAGTCATGCTGCAGCGCTACAGCGGCACCCTCGCGCCAGACGAGATCACCGAACTGGGGCAACTGGCCGCGCACTACATCGGCGCGGGCACGGCCCCGGTACACATCCTCATCGACATCACCGATCTGGAGCGCTACCCGACGAACATCAAACAGATCGTCAACGCCGTCCGCCACGACTCCGACACGGAAAAGATCGGCTGGGTGATCTACATCAACAGCCCCAACGCGGTCGTTAAGTTCATGGCGTCGGTGGCGACTCAGGTGTTGTTCCAGAATGTGCGCCTACGCCTGTTCGAGACGCTGGACGAAGCGTTGGCGTTCCTGCTCGACCGCGATGTGACGCTCGCTGGTCAGATCACACTCCACGATGACTCGCAGGATCGATCCGCGTGATCAGCGTTTGCGGGCGACGGCCATCCCGTCGCCCACGCCGATGATCAGGCTGTCGAGGCGCGGGTCATCGGCGAGCGCCTGGTTGAAAGCGATCATCGTGTGATCATCGGCGTTTTCCGGCGCGACGATGCGACCACCGCGCAGCGCATTGTGCGCCGCGATGATCCCGCCGGGCCGTAAATGCGCGACCGCCCACGCCAGATAGTCGCCGTAAGCCGCTTTGTCGGCGTCGATAAAGATGAAATCGACGGGGCCGTCGGGGCTGAGCTGCGCCAGTGAGTCCAGCGCTGGGCCAACCAGCACCGTCACCCGCTCCGCGACGCCGGCGCGCGCGAAGCTCGCCCGTGCCACCGCTGCGTGCTTTTCGCTCAGTTCGAGCGTGTACAGGCGGCCATCCGGGGGCAGCGCCCGCGCGATCCAGGTGCCGCTATAACCCGCCAACGTCCCCAATTCGACAGCCGTGCGCGCCCCCACCGCACAGACGAGGAATTGCAGCAAGCGGCCTTCGTGGGGGCGGATGCTGATTTTAGGCAGTTCTTGGCGCGCTGTCTCTGCCTGAATCCAGCGCAGCGCGTCGTCTTCGGGCGCAAACAGATCGTTGATGTAAGCGTCAAGCTGCGTGCGCACAGCTTCTGTGATGGCCATGGTCTATCCTTTGTCGGTCTGTGCCGGCCTGCGCGCTCATCGCGCTGGTTCAGGGTGATGTGTCGTCGCCGGGCATCTCGCTGATCTCACCGATCTCGGCGGCGTTATCGGGGTCGGGGCGGAAGCGCTGCCGTGTGATCTCTGGGGCGAGTTTTTCGACGGGTTGGCCGCGCTTGATCATGTAATGGTCGAAATCACGCGCCACATACGCCGCCGGGAACACCGACCGCGCCTCGGCGATCACATCCTGCTCACGGTAGCGGCGCGAGATGTGCGACAGAATCAGCGAGCCGACGTTGTGATCGCGGGCCAGGCGCGCCGCTTGCTGCGCTGTCAGGTGCCCGAAGCTGCCCGCGACATCGGCCTCGCTGTTGAGAAACGTCGCCTCGATCACCAGCGTATTGGCGTCGGTGATGTGCTCGATCAAGTTCTCGGTGCGGCCCACATCACCGATGTGAACCAGCTTCGCGCCGGGAATCGACTCGCCGAGCACCATCTCCGGCGTGATCACCCGCCCATCCGCCAGTGTGATCGATTGCCCGGCGACCAACTGCCCGCGCTCCGGCCCGGCGGGCACGCCCAGCGCTTCGGCCTCCGCCGCCAGAAACGGACGGTAAGTTTTTTCCTGAAACACGAACCCGAAGTTGCCCGCCCCCCGGTGCTGCACCGGGATGGCCGTCACGGTGAAGTCTTTGGTTTGGATGAACGGCCCCGGCTTGAGTTCGCGCAGATCGATCTGAATGGGCAGCCGCTCGAAGTGCAGCACCACATCGAACAGCAGCCGATCCACACGCTGGAGCGTCGGTTTGCCGCCCCAAATCTCGATGTGGTCGATGTTCTCCCAGTGCGCGAACGTCGAGATCAGCCCACCCAGCCCCAAAATGTGATCGAGGTGGGCGTGCGTCAGTAGAATCCGGTTCAGCCGCTTGAAGCCGATGCCGCTGCGCAGGATTTGGCGTTGAGTCCCCTCGCCGCAATCGATCAGAAAGCGGTGTTCGCCCGCCAGAATCGCCTGCGCCGACAGCCCACGATGGATCGACGGGGCCGAGGCCGAAGTCCCCAGGAATACGATCTCGAACACCGTCAGCCGTCCCCGCGCTGCACCGTGATCGGGCCGAGGAACAGGCGGTCACCGCGCGGCAGCGCCCCATCGAAGACCACCAGCCGCTCGCTGCTGCTGTCTGGGTATGCGCCCACCGACAGGCTGTAATCGCCCGACGGCATGGCGTGCGGCAGGTCGATAAATGTCACCTGAATGAAGACATCGCGCGGGCGGAGCTGCTCCGGCAGCACGCTGATCGTGTCGTTCTGCGCCGCGATCACGGCGGGATCGGCGAGGATGTGTGTGAACAGCCGCAGATCGGCGGGCACCAGGCCATCGACGCGCCAGTAAGTCGTCAGCCCGATCACATCGCCGGGCGCGTAGGTTTGGTTGATGACGCTGGGATCATAGCCGAGAAACGCCAGATTCCCGCCGAAGCGCACGGGCGGCGACACCAACCCCACCCCGCCCGGCGATTCCGGGGCGAAAGCGACCGGCGTGGTCGTTGTGAAGCTGCCGATCTGGTCGGCTAACGCATCCGTGACCTGGAGGCGGAGCACCGACTCGGGTGGCACATACGGCGCGGTGAGCCATTCGCCCCAAGCCAGCCAATTCGCCCGCAGGTAGGGGTAGACGCCGGCCAAGCCGCCGCCTTCCGGCATGACAAATTGCGCAGTCGCGCCGCCTTCGGGCAGCACGAGCGCAGTGCCGCAATCCACATTGCGCACGGGCAGGTCGGGCTGATGGATCATCAGCGACAGAATTTGCCGATCGGTGAGTTCGGGCGGCGCAGGCGGCAGGCGCAGATCCGACGAGCAGATGATGGTGTTGATCGTGTGCGCCGTCTCATCCAGGTAAACGGCCAACTGCCCCAGCGGGCGGTGATAGGCGCGCTGCATCGCCGGGAGCTGCGGCCACGCCCCAAACAGATCGCGCGCCGTCCACACCACATTGAACAGCAGCAGCCCGCTGATCGCGGCGGCGCTGTACGGGCGCACCGTGCGCGGCAGCCCCCGCAGCAGCGTGATCAAGCCGAGGCCGATGAACAACGCGATCAGCGGCAGCAGCGGCGCGAACGCGAAAAAGTTCGGGCTGTTGCTCGCCAGCAGTGCCACCGGCAGCAGCAGCGCCGCGCCGATCAGCAGCAGCGCATGACGCGGCTGTCGCCAACGGTAGAGCGCCGTGATCAAGCCCACAGTGAACAGCAGGCCGCTGACAAGATCGAGCAGTGGGCGACCGGGCAGGTTTTGCACGGGGTTCATATCGCCCAGGAACAGGACCCCCAGCAAGCCGTTGACAGCGGCTGTCACCGCCGCCGCTAGATCAGGAAAATCCGCGATCAAGCGCCCAATGCCGGCCAGATCGGGAAATTGTAATGTGGAGATCACGTAGGGCGTCGCCATCACGAGCGCGACGACCAGCGCAAACCAGGTGTAGCTCAGCGTGCGCTGCGAGAGCGGCTGCCGGGCCAGCACCATGTAAACGATAAAGCCGATGCTCAGCAGCGCGACGGCATAGCTGGCCGGATGGATGTAGAAGCCGAGTCCCAGCAAAATGCCCAGCGAGGCGAACGGGATCGTGCGCGGTTCGGGTGGCGGTGGGCGGGTGCCATACACGGGCAGCGAGCGCGCCAACGCCAGCAGGACCCCGGTCACGAACAACGGCAGCAGCGTCTCCGGCGCGATGCCCCGCGCGAGCACCGCCGGTGCCATGCCGACCGCCAGCACCGCCGCCGCTGTCACCGCCGCCAGCGGCCCGAACAGCCGCTTGCCCAGTGCATACACCAGCGCCAGCGTGATCAGCCCGGCCCACAACGAAACGAGCCGATAGCCGATCAAGCCGCTGCCGACGACCGACGTGACCGCCGCCACCGCCATCTGGTACAAACCTTCGTGCCCTTCGCCGTTGAGCGCGTAGAACACCTCGATGCGGCCCTGACGCGCGGTCTCGACGATGCGCAGGTTGTCGATCTCAGCGTCGGCGAGGCCCGGCGGCAGCGCCGTCAGATCCCAGAAGCGGAAGACCGCAGCGCTCAGCAGCAGCAGCGCGGCCAGGGCATAACTTACGCGGTCGGACAATCCAGCCCCCAGTCTCTTGCGATCACAAGTTTACAGCGCCGTCGCCCAGGCGGTGAACAACAACGTCAGCACGCCCAGCGCCACATTGATCCACGTCAGACGGACTTCGCTGCGATGCAGCCGTTCCCATTCGGAGGGATCGCCTTTGCCGCGTTCTGCCAGGAGTGTCATCCGCTCCAACGCGGGCACGACCCCCAGTTGCAGCACCACCCCGCAGATCAACATGCCACCAACAACGATGTGTTTCAGGAGAATGACACGGCTCCATTCGTTGGTGAATTGTAACACACCGTCGTAGTTAGGGTCTAACGACATCTGAAACAGCCCCGTGACGATCAGCACGACCAGGCTGAGGTTGGTGAGCGGCAGAAAGCGCCGCCGTACCCCAGACAGCAGCGTGTACAGCGCCGGGCTGTCGCGGAGGCTGTTTTTCGTGGTGGGCCACACCAGCAGCACCATCAGCAGCAGCCCGCCGATCCAAACAACGGTGGCAATGAGGTGAAAGAAGTAATTAATGGCAAGGATTGTTGACGGGGACAAGGCCAATCGCCTCCGGGCTATCGGGCGCGCGGGCCGGGACAACCCGGTCGCCGCAGTATTTCGTCATATTCGCGAGATCGATGTAAGCCGGGCGGGTGTAGCCGTCCGGCGTGGTGACCGCCCACCAGTATTCTTCGTCGGTGGGCGTCCAGGCCGGGTCGGCGATGTAAATGGCGGACATCAACCCGACCCAGGGCCGCCAGTGATCAGCGGCGTACTGATACGCTTCCACCAGATACCGCGCCTGTGTCTGCTCATCGACGGCGAACCAACTGTACGCCTCGTTCACCTGGTCGAGCGTCCAGCCCAGTTCGAGAATCGCTGCCTGCCGTGCGGCATCACCGTTGGCGATCATGATGCGCCGTAGATCCTCGACGCGGCGGAACGTGAACACGCGCAGACTGCCGCTGGCTTCGGCGTCGTCCGGGCTGAGCGACGGTTCCGAGTAGCCCGGCGCGTGCATCCCCACCACATCGATGTATTGCTGAAAGCCGCGATCATACAGCGCTTGCAGATACCAATCGTCGGGGCGGGCGGCTGCGTTATCGGTCGCGGTGGGCGCTAAGCCCGCCGAAATGATGATCGCGTCCGGGTCTGCTGCACGGATCGCTTCGCTGCATGTGCGCAGCAGCGCCACATAGCCATCGGGATCGGGGGGGCGGTTGCCCCATTCCCGGCTCAGATTCGGCTCGTTCCAGATCTGATACGCCGCGATCCGTCCACGATAGCGTTCGGCCAGCACACCGCAGAAGAACGCCCAATCTTCCAGGTCATCCGGCGGCGCGTCCAGGTAATCGTCATCTTTGCGGCCTGCTACACTGCGGTGCGTCCAATCCGGGGCATCGCTCAGGCGTGCGACGATGCGCAGATTGCGGCTCGCGAGCGCTTCGACAAGCTGATCGGCGCGGTCGAGGCTCCACACGCCCGGCTGCGGCTCGATGTCCTCCCAGGCGAACGTCTGCTTGACGTGGCTGAACACCATCCGCTGCACCCAATCCATGTGGGTGCCAGCGACACCGACATCCCACCACAAAAACGCCTGAATGCTGTACGTCAGCGGCGTGAACGGCGGGTCGGTGACGGCGAACCGCAGCAGCGGGTCGGTCGAGGACTGCGGCACAGAGAGCGTCAGGCTGATAAACGCGGCCCAGATCAGCGCGCTCAGGCTGAGGCGGGCGGTCGAGAGGGCAGGCGGCGACATGGCGACTCGTGGGACCTCATCAGGATGCGATCAGGATGCGGCAAAGGTGGCTTCGTAAGCCCGGTTCCAATCGCGCACGGCGTCGAACACCGGGCGGAAGACAAACCCCGGCCCGATGATCGAGTAAGGGACGTTGTCATTGTCTGCCGCCCAGCCCGCCTGCGGCCCGTAGTTGAGATTCCACAGAATCGCGATCCAAACGGTGTCCCACTCGCGCATCAGATCCAGCGCCATAACCGTGTAATCGCGCTGTTCTTCGAGCGTGTTGTCGAGCGCGAAGCCGAAGCCTTCCGGGATGCCGTCCAGCCCCTCCGCCGACGGCCAGCCGAACTCTGTCACGCACAGCCGCTGCGATCCGCCGGCCAACGCCACTTTGTTGGCGTAGGTTTGCAGTGTGCTGCGGAAGCTCCAACTGTGGTGGGGGGTGTCGTATGGCCCGGTAAACTGTATGGTTGGGTCGTCGGGGATCATATCCCAGGTATATTCTGGGCTGACGTTGATACCGTTGTGGTGCGCGCCAACGCAGTCGGTCGCTTCTAGCAGCCCCGCCTCGATCATCTGATCCATGTAGGCGAAATCGTCCCAGGCGCGCACCCCATCACTGAGGCCCGTCGGCGAGAGCGCCCCGCTGATCACAATCACGTCCGGATCGACCGCTTTCACCGCCGCGTAGGTGGTGCGCAGCAGCTCGACATAATCGGCGGCGATGAGGCCGTTGGCCGCCGTCCATTCGCGGTCGAGGTTCTGCTCGTTCCACACTTCCACCGCATGGATCGCGCCGGGGTAGCGTTGCAGCATGGCGACGACGAAATCGGCGTAATCCTGCGGGTCAGCGGGTGGGCCGTGCCGCGACAGCTCGACGCCCTCGTCACGCGCCCAGTCCGGTGCGGTCACCACCGACGCCAGCACCTGCAAGCCTTGCGCCTGCGCGGCGGGCACGTAGGTATCCAGGTAGAACCAGTCGAACTCGCCCGGCGCAGGCGCAATATCTGCCCAGCGCACCTGCTGCTTGACCCAATTCACGCTCAACTGATTGGCGGCCACATCCAGCCACTGCGCCATGTTGTCATAGCTCACCTGCACCTGCACGCCCAACTGAAAGCGCTGGTCGTCGAGCAGACGCGGGGTCGCCGTCGGCGGTGGATCGGTCGGGAGCGCGGTGGCCGCCTGACTCACGGCAGTAGCGACGAGCGGCGTCGGGGTCGGTTCGGGTTGTGTCGGGGTCGGCGAGCCGAGATCGACCGTTGGCACCAGTGTAAACGTCGCCGTTGGCGCGACTGCGACCGTGGCTGTGGGCAGCGCGACACTGCTCAACCGCCCGCCGGGGCCGCCGTCGGGCAAATTGCCGTAGGTGATGTAGATGGCGATGAACGTCGCCGCGCCCACAATGAACGTGATCCCCGCCCACACCACGACGAAATCGCGGATTTGACGGCGAAAACGGGTTCGAGAACTGGAAGCCATGACAAGATCTCCAAACAGCGTTGAGTGCGTGGGCGCACCCACGCACTAACGCGCGCGTGCCAGCGCTGTACAGGCCGGGCAGCTACCGCCGGGGCGAATCATCGCGTACCCGGCCTGCGGATCACTGCCGTACAGCGTGAAATCGACGTTCCAGACGATCAGCAGGCGCACGCGCCCACTCTGTGACGACAGGGCAGTGGCTTCGGCCAGCCAGGCAGCCTGCTGAGCCAGCGTGACGCCAGACGCCCACGCAAAGAAGGGGGGCAGCGACCCGTACCCTTCCGAGGTGAGGTAGCCGAGTTCGGTAAAGCAGAGCGGGCGCGCGCCGCCGATGATGTTCCAGTAGGTATCGACCATGCCCCAGAAATAGCGGGTGTAGTAGTTGTCGCGCGGGTCGCCGCTACGTTGATTCGGGCCAACGATGCCCTCGTTGTAGTGGACGCCCAAACAATCCATCGCGTTGAGGCCGCCTGCCGCCACCAGATCGCGCAGCCAACGATCATCGTTGACGACCCGACCGGGGAACGCATTCTCCGCGCCTGTGGGGGCTGGTGCGCCGCTGATGACCATCACGCCGGAGTTGGCCCCTTTGATCGCCTGGTACGCCAAGCGCAGCATTTCGGCGTACATCGTCCCGCTGATCTGCCCCTGCGGCCATTCACGGTCGATGTTCGGCTCATTCCACACTTCGATGGCGTCTGGCCCCAAACCAGCCACCCCGCCCAGAAACGAGGCGAATTCCTGCATATAGCCCTGGCCGCCCGCCCCCAGTTCGGCGGGGTTGCCGACAACGCCCAGCAGCACCTTGAAGCCCCGGCTGTGCGCGCCCTGAATGGCGGCAGAAGCGATGCCGGGGTTCGCGCCACGCCCATAGCGGATCTGGACTTTCATCCAGTTCATGCCAGCACTGCGCATCGCGCCCGCTGCGTTTTCGCTGGTTGTGCTCGTCACATGGCCGCCGTACTCAAACGTGCCCAGTTGAATACTCCCCGCGCCTGGCGCGACTGCGGGCGGCGCGCTGAAACTGCCGCCGCCGTCGTTATTTGCCGCTGGCTCAACCTCCGGGAAGGGGCTGAAGCCCCCGTCAAC
>JAADYY010000118.1 GCA_010092805.1 Chloroflexota bacterium
CTACTCACACTGAGCGGGGCGGGATCTTCATCGGCATTCCGGCGGCAGGCGTGATCGTGCTGCTGTTGGTCTGGCGGCGGCGGGCGCTCCTCCCGCTGATCGGGTTGGCGGGGGTGGGAGCGGTTGCGCTGATCATTGCGTTGCAATCGGCGCGCTTCGCCCGGCTGCTGGATTTCTCGCAGGGGACGAATTTCTTCCGGCTGCGCGTCTGGCAGAGCGCGATCAACGTCATCCGTGACCACCCGGTCACCGGGCTGGGACTCGATCAGTTTCTGTATGCGTTTCAGGGGCATTACATCCTGCCAGACGCTTGGCAGGAACCGACTCTGTCGCACCCACACAACGTCATCCTCGATTTCTGGGTGCGGCTGGGCATCCTCGGCGTGATCCTGTTCACCTGGATTCAGTGGCATTTCTGGCGGGTGGCGCTGCGCTTGTATCGGGCGCTGTTCGACGGCGACCGCGTCAGTTTTGCGATCCTCATTGGCGCGATGGGTAGCATGGCGAATCTGCTGGCGCACGGCCTGGTCGATAACAGCGTCTACGTCCAGGATTTGACATTTGTGTTTGTGCTGCTGCTCGGCTTGATGGTGCATTTGTCGAACATCGGGTCTATTGACGAAAACCATGAAAAAATGGTGTAATCTATAGTTACAAGAATGAAGCAAACATAAATATTGTAAGAATGTGTGAGAAAGGGTTGAAAGGAGTACGGCGCAGCGTCTTCGCCGAAACTGATGAAAGCGAAGGTGAATAAAGTCACGATTCAACTGGTTCGGGAAGAACCGCTCACCGTAGCGCCGTTGGTTGCGGCATACGTCAACGCGACCAACTCGGATCTCGTGTTGAGCGATGACCTGCTTGACAAAGCCGGGCCAGACGTGCAAAGCGAATGCACCCAGATCGGCTGGTGCCCGGTTGGGGCAGCGGTGATCACGAACGCAGGCCAACTGGAAATCCCCAAGATCATCCATACGGCGGGGCCGCGTTGGGGCGAAGGGGCCGAACGGGGCAAACTCACCAATGCCACGCTCGAATGCTTGCGGCTGGCCGAAAGCCACCGCCTCAAATCGATTGTCTTCCCGGCCATTTCAACGGGCGCGCTTGGTTACCCGGTCGAAAACTGCGCCAAAACTATGCTGACGCAGATCATCGATTACACCTTTGAGGATCTGAAAGCATTGCGCAAGATCATCCTCGCGCTGCCCACCGAAGCGGCCTATGCTGCCTTCAAGCAGGAATTCAAGCTGCAACTGCAGGAGTTGAGGGAAACCGGTGACGGTCAGGTCAAGGTGTAACCCTGCATCATCGGCGCATCGCAGCCACATTGACGGCACAACACACCCATCCTCGCGCGCCGCGCAACCGCACTACGCGAATGCCTTGAACGGTCGCGTGGTGTGTTTTCATGCGAATTTCACATGCCATTGACTTTTTTCAGACCCCAAGACTCCACTTAAGTCCACACTTAATGAAAAACACACAAAAATTTGCATCGCTGCGAACCGACTGCTACCATACGCGCGCGTTTTGGTGTGTGGGCCAATGGGTAGTGCGGGTTGGGTAGAGTTAACGGCCACGACTCGCTGACGGTGAAGCACGCAATTTCTGGTACATTTCGCATAAAGTATCTCGAACAGGCTATGATGAATTGAGGGAGAGCACTTTGCGTGTACTGATCACCGGAGCGGCTGGTTTTCTTGGGTCTCACCTGGCAGATCGATTTCTGGCCGAGAGGCATCAAGTGGTTGGGATGGATAACCTGATCACGGGGAATACCCGCAACATCGCGCACCTGGCCGGGAATCCTAATTTCCTATTCATCAAACAAGATGTGACCAATTACATTTATGTTGATGGTCCGTTGGATGCGGTGCTGCATTTCGCATCCCCGGCCAGCCCAATCGATTATCTGAAGTTCCCGATTCAAACGCTCAAGGTAGGCGCGTTGGGGACTCACAATACGTTGGGGTTGGCAAAGGCAAAACAGGCGCGGTTTCTGCTGGCATCGACTTCCGAGATCTACGGCGATCCGCTGGAGCACCCGCAAAAAGAAACTTATGTTGGCAATGTGGATGCCATCGGCCCGCGCGGCGTATATGACGAAGCCAAACGCTTCGCGGAAGCCATGACGATGGCCTATCACCGTACGCACGGCCTTGACACGCGGATCGTGCGGATTTTCAATACCTACGGCCCACGCATGCGCCTGGATGATGGGCGGGTGGTGCCGAATTTCATCGGGCAGGCACTGCGCGGCGAGAAATTGACCGTTTACGGCGACGGGATGCAAACGCGCTGTTTTCAGTTTGTCACAGATTTGATTGAAGGTGTCTACCGGCTGCTGCACTGCGATTTTCATGAGCCGGTCAACATCGGCACAACTGAGGAAATCAACATTAACGCCTTTGCACAAATCGTCAACGAAGTGACGGACAACAAAGCGGGTATCATGTATAAAACTCAAGAAAGGATTAAGGGCGATCCGCAAACCCGCCGCCCCGACACGACTCGCGCCCGTGAACTGCTCAACTGGACGCCGCAGGTGGGCCTGCGCGAAGGGTTGGAGCAGACGATTGCCTATTTCCGTGAGGTGCTGTGATCACCATTGGCACACCCACCCGGACGCCGCCGCTTCGGCTCGGCTCGCTCGGCTGGATCGGTGCGGCGCTGGGGATCGCGCTGTTCACCGCGACACAGCCGCTGCCGGTTGTGGCTGCGGGCTTGGCGCTGATCGCGTTCGGGTTGCTGGCACTGATCACGCCGCTGGCGGCGGTGCTGGCGCTGCTGACATTGGCACCGCTGCGCACGTTGATCGCCACTGAAGCGCCCTGGCCGCTGCCGCTCGACATCGGGCAGCTCAGCCTGGTCGCGGTGATCGCGGTGTGGGTGGCCTATCGTGTGGTGCATCAGCAGCGGCTGCCGCGCCTGGTCTGGTCGCCGATTTACGCGCCGGTGTTGGTCTTCTTCAGCGTGGCGGGCATGAGCGCGTTCGATGCGGTGTCGTTGGGCGCGTGGATCAATGAGTGGTTGAAGTGGGCGCAGATCGTGGTGCTGATCGCGCTCGTCCTCGATTTGGCAGTGGGGCGCGCGTGGGAATGGCTGGTGTTCGGGTTGATCGCGGCGGGTGTCGCCAATGCCGTGATCGGCATTTATGAGTTTTTCGGCGGCAGCGGTGCGCTGCATCTGCTGGTGAATGAGCGCTTCTTCCGCGCGTTCGGGACGTTTGGCCAACCGAACCCGTTTGGCGGCTTTATGGGGCTGCTTGCGCCGCTGGCGATCACGATGGCGTTGGGGTATGGCTGGCGGGTTTGCTTGAGCCTGCGCACGGCGTATCAGTCGATCCGGTCGGCGGATGTGCTCTGGGCGGGGTTCTACGGTGTGGCGGCTGGCTTGATTGGCGTCGCTGCGCTTCTCTCGTGGAGTCGTGGGGCGTGGTTGGGGCTGGCTGTGGCGCTGATGGTGGTGGTTTTCGCGCTGCCGCGCCGAATCTGGCAGGGCATTGGCCTGGTCGCGGTGATCACAGTGCTGGGGGGTGGGCTGTGGTTGAGTGGACGCTTACCGGCCTCAATTGTGGATCGGGTGAACAGCGCGGCTGTGGAGTCATTTGCGTTTACCGACGTGCGCGGCGTGAACATCACGCCGGAGAATTACGCCTTGATCGAGCGGTTCGCACACTGGCAGGCGGCCATCAACATGGCGACGGCGCGCCCCTGGCTGGGCGTGGGCTTCGGCAATTACGAAGCCGCGTATGCTGACCATCACGTGCTCAATTGGGAGTTGGCGTTGGGCCACGCGCACAATTATTACTTAAATATCTTGGCAGAGACGGGCGTGATCGGCTTGGCGGCGTATCTGGTGCTGTGGGGCAGCCTGGGGGTGATGACGTGGCGCACCCGCCGCCACCCGGACATCATCGCGCGGTTGACGAGTGTTGGTTTGCTGGGTACATGGGCCTATTTGTCTGTGCACAGCCTAACCGATAATTTGTATGTCAACAATTTATTTCTGCATCTCGGCGTTATGCTGGGGCTTTTAGCGGTACTTCATCGTCAGACGTTTCGTCAAGTTTTATCAAGCGGTCATCATCGGAGGGTCACATGAGTGAAAATATGGGCACCATGAAGATGCGGCGTGTCGCCGTTCGTAACCCGTTAGACGGGCCGATTGTGGCCATCGCAGGCCGCTTCGGCAGCAAATCGAAAGAAGTTGAACGCTTTTTGAAGTTTGCCATCGTTGGTGCCATCGGCGCGGTCATCGACTTTGGGACACTGGTCATTCTGCAAGCGACGGTCTTGCAGCCCATCGAGCCGAACGCCAATCTGAAAGTTGTCATTGCCAGCACGATCGCGTTTTTGGCGGCGGTGCTGAGCAACTTTATTTGGAATCGCTTGTGGACATACCCAGACTCGCGCTCGCGGTCGGTGCGCAAGCAGTTGGTGCAGTTCACTGTGATCAGCACTGTCGGCTGGGTTGGGCGCACGCTGTGGATCAATGCGTCGTTTATGCTGCTCGGCGGGATTTTCACGCCGATTGTGCAGTCGGCGCTGGAGATGATCGGCGAAAATTATGTGCCGACCGCGTCGGCGGAAGCGAAGATCGGCACGATGGTCGCCTGGTTCATCGGCGTGATCGTGGTGATGATCTGGAACTTCCTCGCCAACCGTTACTGGACCTACAGCGACGTCGATTGACTTGCCGACGGTCGCTATCGATTACACCCCCGCGTATGAGCAGGGCGGCGGCATCGGGCGCTACGTCCGTGAATTGATCGCCGCCCTCGCGCAGACCGATCTCGACCCGGAAGTGAATTTTCGGCTGTTTGTCACAGGTGCTCGCCGCCGTGATCTACCACCGGTGCCAAACGAACGCTTCGTCTGGCGCACGGCGCGCCTAAGCCCGCGCTGGTTCGCACGGATCTGGCACCGGGCGCGTGTACCGATCCCGGTTGAGGCGTTCACCGGCCCGCTCGCTCTGTATCACGCGACGGATTTTGTGCTGCCGCCCACGTACCCGCGCACGCGCACCCTGCTGACGGTACATGATCTGTCATTTGTGCGGGTGCCTGAAACCGCCAGCCCGCGCTTGAAAGCTTACCTGGATGCGGTCGTGCCGCGCTCGGTGCGCCGCGCTGATCATGTGCTGGCCGACTCGCAGGCGACCAAAGATGATCTGATCGCGCTGTATGACACGCCGCCCGATAAGATCACCGTGCTGCTGAGCGGCGTCGATGCCCGTTTCCGGCGGATCGAGGACGCGGCGGCACGGCAAGCGGTGCGTCAGACGTACCAGATCCCCGAACGTCCGTATATCTTCTCGGTGGGGACGGTGCAGCCGCGCAAGAATTACGCCCGGCTGATTCAGGCGCTGGCCCGGCTGCGCGGCGAAGGCCACGATCTCGGCCTGGTGATCGCAGGCGGGCGCGGGTGGCTCGAAGACCCGATTTATGCGGTCATTCGCGCGGAAGGGGTGGACGATTATGTCCGGTTCATCGGTTTCGCTGATGATGCGGATCTACCAGCGCTGTACAGCGCGGCGCTCTGCACGGCGGTGCCCTCGTTGTATGAAGGCTTCGGGCTGCCGCTGCTCGAATCGATGGCGTGTGGGACACCCGTCGTCACTTCAGATCGCTCCTCGCTGCCGGAAGTCGCGGGTGATGCCGGGCTGATCGTTGACCCTACCGATCTTGACGCGCTCACGGGGGCGCTGCGCCGCCTGGTCACGGAGGCTGCGCTGCGCGATGATCTGGTGCGGCGCGGCTACGCGCGTGCCGCCACATTCACCTGGGAACGATCCGCACATCAACTCGCCGCAATCTATACGAAGCTGCTGATCAATAAGTCTTAATGCCCGCAATCCTCGTCAAAATGCCAACTCTTGTTACAATTGATGTTAGGTAATTTGTATATTTTCAACCAGTGAGGCGGCAGATGAATCCCGTTAGACCCTTCCGCATTGACCCCGATAAACCCTTCTTCATGTACGATACACCCGGTGACTGGCAAGGTACTGTGCTTGGCGGTTACATCTTTGATTTGCGCGGCGATTACATCGGTTTCATCCGCAACGAAAAACACGATGTCTACACGGCCCAGGGGGAATGGATCGGCAATTTGATCGAAGATGGACGAGTGGTGCGTCGCCAGAATATCGACCGTCCGCCGCTGCTCAAGGAACTGCCGCCCAAGCCCGCCAAACCCACCAATCTGCCTGCGCGCGCGCCGCTGCCGCCGCAGACGGCTGACCTGGGGTACAGCTACATCGATGTGTTAGAATGGGACGAGGACGTGTTTAAGCGGCTCTCGGATTTGGCACCGGACTCGGGCGAAGAATAGAACAGCAGAACAAGTATGGACGCAACTCGGCTGAAAAAGCGCATCAACGATTCTCGGTTCACCCTCAGCGCATTGATGGGGCCACCGGATGCCAACAGTCATGGTAATGTGCATGGCGGCGTCATCATGATGATGGTCGATGAGGCGGGGGCGTTGGTGGCCATGCGCCACGCGAACAACTCCGTTGTGACCGTCGCTGTCGACTCGATGACCTTCATGGAGCCGATTCTGGTGGGGAATCTGGTGCAGTGCAGCGCCGAGCTAACTTATGTGGGGCGCACCTCGATGGAGGTGCGCGTCGAGGTCGTCTCTGAAAATCCACTGCTGGGCATCTCCAAAGTGACAAACATCGCCTATCTCGTCTACGTTGCGCTCGATGCGACGGGGCAGCCGACGGCAGTGCCCGACTTAGCTTACGAAACACAAGATCAACTGGATCGCGCCGAGCAAGCGCAGCAGCGTCAGGCGTTCCGCAAGCAGCAGCGCGCCTTAGAGAAGAAGTAACCCAACTCATGAGTGATAACGACATTTTCTTGCCAGATCTTGACGCAGGCGATGAGCAATCGACGCTGCTGCGCATCCTCAACCAAGCGGGGGCGCGGCGGGTGCTGTCCGCGCCCTCACTGGATATGGGCTTGCTCGACTCGCAACCCTATCCGTTTATGGCGATTGTTGGGCAGTTCGAGATGCGCATCGCGTTGATGCTCGCCTTGATCAACCCGGCGATTGGCGGGGTGCTGCTCATTGGGCCGCGCGGCACCGGCAAGACGACGGCTGTCCGCAGCCTCATTGATATTCTGCCGGATACCGAAGTCAGCGACTGCGAAGATGGGGTATTCCCCGAAGATTTGCAGCACGACAATGCGCAGTTTCTCTACCCAGACTGCTACGAGAAGTATCACGCGGGCGAATCGATCTCGCATTATGAACAGGTCAAGCTGGTGGAACTGCCGCTCAACGCGCGCCTGGAAGATGTGGTGGGCGGCATCAACGAGCGCATCGCGGTGCAGCAAAATCGGGTGCGGCTGGAGCGCGGTATCCTCGGTCGCGCGGATAACAATTTGCTCTACATTGACGAGGTCAATCTGCTCAACGACGACATCGTTGATGCGATCCTCGATGCAGCGGCACAAGGCAGCTACACCGTTCGGCGCGGCGCGATGGCCGGGACGTATCGCGCGCGCTTCGTGCTGATCGGCTCGATGAACCCAGAAGAGGGACGGCTGCGCCCGCAAATCATGGATCGGTTTGGGCTGCGCGTGAACGTGCGCGGCTTGATGGACAAAGCCGAGCGGCTGGAAGTCTATCGTCGGGTGCAAAGCTATCGCAAGAATCCGAACGGGTTTGTGCGGCAGTGGGAAGTGCTCACCGCCGAAACCCGCGAAGAGATCGCCCTGGCGCGGCAGCTCCTCAAGGAGACGACGCTGGCCGATGACGCGATTGAAGTGGGTTTATCGCTGGTGCAGCAGCTCGATATTGACTCGCACCGCGCGGAGTACACGATGTTCGAGGCGGCCCGCGCTTATGCCGCCGCCGATGGGCGCGACCTGGTGACGGTCGCCGACGTGCGCGCGGTTGCACCGATGGCTTTGCGGCAGCGGCGCAGCGAGTTCATGGTCAATTTCTTCGAAAGCCAGCGCGACGAAGACGAGCAGATTCGCGCGCAGATCGATTCCCTGACTGAATCTCTGACCTCCTGAGACGATCCGTTGTCACATTCCAGCAATTTGCGCCCAAACAACCGGCGGCTTGATCACCCGACGACGGGCACGCTGGTGCTCATCATGGCACTGGCGTTGGTCTTCTACAGTTTGCCCTGGGTGGTTACAGCGAGCGCGAGCCTCAACCTGGGTGCGTATGATCTGGCGGAGTGGGCGAGTTTGCACCCGGCGGTGCGCGCGTCTACACCGCCGTTGCTGGTGACGTTCGTGCTGCGGTTGCCGCTGGTCTGCATCGCTGTGATCGGCGCATTCGGGACACCAATCACGCGGCGCTGGCTCGCTTTGCTGATCGTGGGCGGGATCAGCGTGGCGCTGCTGCCGCCGGAACTTCTACCGACGACGGGCAATCCGAATTCACAGCAGCAGTTTGCATTGGCACTCACTGCGCTGGTCGTTGGGGCGGTTGGCGTCAGCGGGATCGGAGGGCGCGGGCGGGGCGGGCTGGCCGCGCTGGGCGCGTTGATCGGCGCTGCCGCGAGTTTGATCGGGTTGGCGCTGGGTACGGATTTGATGCGGGGGTTTGATCTGCCGACGGCGGTTGGTGGCGGTGGTGTGGCGCTGGCGGGGTTGTTCGGCTTGATTGGCGTACGATTTGCGCGTGGCGCTCTGCGTCGGTCAAGCGTCGTAGACCAAACAGGATAGCGTCGCGCGCGGCAGCCGCTATCCTGTCAATGATTCCGGTGTGGTGCGTGAGGGGGACGGATTATTTGCCCGCTGTCATGCGGCTTTCGATGTATTCGACGGCCTCGCCGACCGTGGTGATCTTCTGGGCGTCTTCGTCGCTGATCTCGCCGCCGAACTCCTCTTCAAACGCCATAATCAATTCGACCAAGTCCAGCGAGTCGGCTTCAAGATCTTCGCGGAAGCGCGCATCCGACACCACTTTCTCGGTGTCAGCGCCCAGTAGATCAACAACAATATCGCGCACACGATCAAACGTGTTGTCAGACATCAGATTTCCCTCCAGAGGTTGCGGAGCATACAAATTGCAAGCGTCGGCAAATCATTATACAGATATTGGTGTCTGCCGCTAGGGCGACAGCATTGATCGTGGTAGGGATCGATTGGAAGTCAGTTGGGCATGAGCTGTTTATGAGCGTCTGTCAGCCGGGTTTTGAGGGCTGTTTTCAGCACAGTCCTTTCTATGGTATGCTTACCAAAAGGTCAAGTCCACAGCGTTAGTTTATCGATGGTGGCAATCTCAACGCGCTGCACCGTAACCCACACAACGATCACGCTGGAACAAACAAACTATCAGTTGTCGCATAATGCATCTGCGCAAACATGCGACGCCCTTTGTGCGCTATCGGCGCGCGGTTCACCCGGCAGCCGATAGCCGTTGACTACAATGAGGAACACCATTTTATGAGCAAAGTCACGGGGCCGCCTGCGCCCGACACTTCGACTGGAGATCGCCAAATCGAAGACCGCAAGGCGGATCACATTCGCATTAATCTCGACCAGAACGTCCAGTTCCCGCGTGTAACCACCGGCCTGGAGCGCTACCGCTTCATGCATCAAGCCCTCCCAGAACTGGATTTGGCCGAAGTCGACTCACGCATTTCGTTATTCGGCAAGACACTCAGCGCGCCCATCCTTATCTCGTCGATGACGGGCGGCACCGAAATCGCCTTGCGCATCAACGAGCGGCTGGCGGAAGCCGCAGAAATGCACCAGATCGCGATAGGGTTGGGGTCGCAGCGGGCGGGCATCAAAGACCCGGCGCAGGCGCGCACCTATCGAATTCGCGCGTATGCGCCAACGGCGCTGCTGTTCGGCAACCTGGGGGCGGTGCAGTTCAATTACGGTTATGGGGTTGAGGAGTGCCAGCGCGCCGTCGATATGATCGAGGCCGACGCGCTGATTTTGCATTTCAATGTGCTGCAAGAAGCCGTCCAGCCGGAAGGCGACACGAATTTTGCCGGGCTGCTCAGCAAGGTCGAGGCCGTGGTCAAGCGGCTGCCCGTCCCGGTGATCGCCAAAGAGGTGGGCTGGGGCTTTTCTGAGCAGAACGCCCGCGATTTGGCCAATGCTGGCGTTTCTGCGATTGATGTCGCCGGGTCAGGCGGCACATCGTGGAGCGAGGTGGAGTATCACCGCGCGCCGACGGCGTTTCATGCGCGGGTGGCCGCCGCTTTCGCCGATTGGGGCATCCCAACCGCCGATGCAATCCAATACGCCGTGAAGGGCGCGCCGGGCCTGCCGATCATCGCTAGCGGCGGTTTGCGCGATGGCATCGACATTGCCAAGTGCATTGGTCTCGGCGCGATCATGGGTGGGCTGGCGGGGCCATTCCTGAAGGCCGCCGATCAATCTGTCGAAGCTGTCGATCAACTCATCCGTGAACTGTCCGCACAACTGCGGATCGCGATGCTGTGCAGCAGCGCTCCGACGATTGCGGCACTCCAGCAAACCCCCCTCCTGAAAGTCGAAACGTCTTAAAATCGAAGTGTAGGAGATGCACAGGCTTGATCGCCCAAATTGCTGACCGCTACCTCGGCGCGTTGGATGCCAAGATGCGCGAGATCGTCGATTCTGCCCCGCAAGCGCCCCAATTCAACGTGATGCTGCGCTACCCGTTCGGTTGGGTTGACGAACACGACCGCTCTTACAACCAACCGACCGGCAAGCGCATCCGCCCGACGCTGCTGTTGCTGTGTGCCGAAGCCGTCGGCGGGGATTTTCAGACGGCGCTTCCGGCAGCCGCTGCGGTCGAGATTCTGCACAACTTCTCGCTCGTCCACGACGACATTCAGGATGACAGCGACACACGGCATGGCCGCCCGACGGTGTGGATGTTGTGGAACCGGGCCAACGCCATCAACGTGGGTGATGCGCTGTTTTCGTTGGCGTTCACCGCGCTGGCAACGCTGCAAGATTCTGGCGTGCCCCCAGCGGTGACACTCAAGTGTTGGACGGTCTTCAACTGGACGTGCCTGGAACTGACGCGCGGCCAGCACCTCGATATGAGCTTTGAGCGGCAGCCGCTGGTTTCCGTCGATGCGTATATTTCGATGATTCGCGGCAAATCGGCGGCGTTGATCGCTGCCTGTGCCCAAATGGGTGCGCTGATCGGGGCGCACGACGAAACGACGGCTGAACATTTTGCCAGTTTCGGCTTAAACCTCGGCATCGCCTTTCAGATTCACGACGATATTCTCGGCATCTGGGGGGATGAGGTGTTGACGGGCAAGTCTGCCGCAACAGACATCATCTCGCGCAAAAAGTCACTGCCGGTGCTGTACGGGTTGTCGCAGAGCGAAGCGCTCACAGCGCTGTATCAGCGTGAGGCGTTTACGGATGCCGACGTGACGGAAGCAGTGCGTTTGCTGGACGAAGCCGGGGCGCAAACCTACGCCCGCGACATCGAGGTGCGCTATTATGAGCAAGCGATGGCCGATTTGCGCGCGGCGAACCCGCAAGGGGCGGCAGCACAGGGCTTACTCGGCTTGACGGAAGCCCTGTTTCAACGCCAACATTGAGCCAATAGCGCTCAGACCAACTCGCGGAAGATCATGTTGCTGAGCAAGCGGCCTTGCGCTGTGATGCATACGCGCTGATCATCGATGGTGAGCAGGCCCTGCGCGGCATATTTTTCCAGCGTAGGGCCGTGTGCATCCAGTATATCGACACCGAAGCGCGCCACGAACGCTGCACGGTCGATCCCTTCCTGTGTGAGGCGCAGGCTCATGATCAACGTCTCGGCGATCTCATCTTCCTGGGTCAGCCGCGTGTGTTGATCGGTGGCGGGCGTGAGCGGAAACGTGTAGTCCGCAGTCACCGTTTCCAGCGCTTTGATGTAGCGGTGCGGCGAAAGAATCGTGGCGTAGCGCACACCGCCCGCGAAGCCGTGCGCGCCCGGCCCCACCCCCACGTATGGCCAATTGCGCCAATACTGCAAGTTGTGCTGGCATTGACGCCCCGGACGCGCCCAATTGCTGATCTCGTATTGGTCGTGCCCGGCTTGCGCGAGCATTTCCGTCGCCAAATCGTACATATCGGCTGCCAGATCGTCGTCCGGTTCTGGCAGCCGACCGCGCGCGACCCAACTCTGCATGGGTGTATCATCTTCCACGCTGAGCGCGTATAATGAGATATGTTCGGGTTGCAGCGCCAGCATCTGCTGTAGGCTCGTCTCCCAACTGAACAGCGTTTGATGTGGTACGCCATAAATCAAATCGAGGTTGAGGTTGTCAAAGCCCGCAGCGCGTGCCGCGCTGACTGCGTGTGCGGTGGCATCGTTATCGTGCCGCCGCCGAAACAACGCCAACTCGTTGCTGTTGGCCGACTGCATGCCAATGCTGATACGATGGAGTCCCACCGCCCGAAGCTGAGCCAGATAAGCGCGGTTCAAGTCGTTGGGGTTGGCTTCCAGGGTAATCTCGGCATCAGCGCGCACGGCAAAATGACGATGCACACCGTCTAAAATGCGCGCGAATTGCCCAGGGGTGAGTAGGCTGGGGGTGCCGCCACCGAAAAAGACGGTTCCGACCTCGGTGCCCGGTTGGCTGCGGCCAACCACCCCCAATTCGGTGATCAGTGCATCAACAAATGGCCCGATCAATGCCTCCAGGTTGGCATAGGTGTTGAAGGCGCAGTAGGTACATTTGGTGGTGCAAAATGGGATGTGCAAGTAAATCGATACAGGAAGTCGCTCATGTGTCATGCTACAATAGGGACGCCGATGTCTTAAAGGAATGATTGCAGTATTGTGGCAGGTTCAATATAATATTTCAAGATCATCCTTTCTTTTTTCTCTCATAGCACGGTCCACAATCATGGTTTCAAGAGGCCACAGACGATGCCGGATACAACCAAATTTGCAAATGAAGGCGGCGATGACCCGAATAATGGTCTAAAGGCGAATTCTGTCCTGAAGAATCGCTACCGGATTATGGGCGTGATCGGCGGCGGTGGTATGGGCACCGTCTACCAGGCACGTGATCTCAACTTCACAGATGTGCGGCGTTTGGTCGCCATCAAAGAGATGCAAAGTGTTGCCAGCGAGGCCGCCATGCGCGCGTCGATGCTCAAGAATTTTCGGCGCGAGGCCAACATTCTGGCGACCCTGAGCCACCCAGGCATCTACAAAATTTTCGACTTCTTCGACATCAACGAACGCGCTTATCTGGTGATGGAATATATCAGCGGCAGCGATCTGGAGTTGATCCTGACGAAGACTTCGGAACTGCCCATCGAAAAGATCGTTGATTGGTCGATTGAGTTGTGCGATGTGCTGGATTACCTGCACAACCAGAAGCCAGACCCCATAGTCTTCCGCGACATGAAGCCTGCCAACATCATGATTGACAACCTCAACCGGGTCAAGTTGATCGATTTTGGTATTGCCAAAACGTTCGTAAGCGGCAAGAAAAACACTATGATCGGGACAGAGGGCTATTCGCCGCCCGAACAGTACAAAGGCGATGTTAGCCCGCTGAGCGATATTTACAGCCTGGGTGCCACACTGCACCACATCATCACGCGCAAAGACCCGCGCTTAGAACCACCGTTCAGCTTCCACGAACGCCCCATCGAAGATTACAACAGTCACGTGCCGCCGGGCTTTGCGGACATTATCAACAAGGCGCTGGCCCATGACATCAAGGAGCGCTACCAGTCCTGCGCGCAAATGCGCAAAGATCTGGAGCAGCTGCGCAGCGCGATGTTAGGCGTGGCCCCAATCGCGGTCGGCGCGACGGCATCACGCGCGCCCGTTGCTAATGGGGAAAGCGAAGGCGGTGATGAAGATACACCGACCAGCTTCTTCGAGGCTTCGACCGAGGGCGAAGTGCAGCCCCGGTGGGTCTTCAAAACCGAAGATGAGATTCGGGCGACACCGGCCACGGCCCGCGAGCTGGCGTTCGTCGGGTCGTATGATACCAACATCTATGCGATCAAGCTGGAAGATGGCAGCATGGCCTGGAAACACCCGACTCGTGGCGGCATCGCTTCATCGCCCGTCATTGACGCCAACAATCGTCAGGTGCTGTTTGGCTCGGAAGATTTCAGTTTCTACGCGGTCGATTTTCACGGGCGCGAGGGGTGGCGGCACCAAACCAAAGATCGCATTCGGGGTACTGCGCGTGTTGCCCACGATCACGTGTTTTTTGGTAGTGACGATGGCAATCTGTATGCCCTGAACGCCGCCACCGGGCGCTGCATGTGGGCCTATAACATTGGGTCGGAGGTGCGCAGCCGCCCCTAGGTGACCAATGATCTGATCATTTTTGGGGCCGATACCGGGGATGTTGTGGCGGTTGGGCTGTCGGGTAAACGCAAGTGGAGTTTCCGGGCGAAACGCAGCATCCTGGCCGCGCCCTACGTCAACGAGGAGGGGATGTGCTTCGTTGGCTCCTACGATGGCTTTATGTATGCCATCGACAGCAACACCGGCTATGTTTCGTGGCGGTTCCGCGCCACTGGCCCGATCATTTCGTCACCCATTCAGCGGAATGGGTTGCTGTTCTTCGGCTCCGCAGATAACAATCTGTACGCGATCAATGTGCAGAACGGGCGTGAGCGCTGGAAATTCAATGCCAACAAGCCCATCGTCTCATCGCCGGTGATTCACGAAAGCTCGCTCTATTTTGGCGGCACTGACGAAAACTTCTACTGCCTGGAAATGGAGACGGGCAAGGAACGGTGGAAGGTCAAGATCGGCGGGCAAATCACGGCCAGCCCGTGTATCGCCGCAGATCTGATTCTCGTCGGCTCCCTGGATCACAAATTGTACGCTTTCCCGCTCGTCGGTTAGAGTCCTGGTTGTCTGAGAGGCCCACGCCACTGGAGTTCGACGATGAATCTATTTCGCAACCTGTTTAGTTCCCGGCCCAAGCCCGAAGAAGA
>JAADYY010000625.1 GCA_010092805.1 Chloroflexota bacterium
ATCACGAAATTCATTGTGCTGGTCGGTGAGGATGAGGGCGCGGTTGCCGCCTATCTAAATCAGTATTGGGTGCCGAATGCTTCTGTTCAATTCGTCATCCAATCAAACAAGCAGAGTCTCACGGCGGCGTTGGCGGCGGTTGTACCGCTTTGTCCGGACTCATTTTTGCTGACGACCTATAAAAGTTTCTTGCATCCCCATTACCCGGAGCGGTTGCTGCGGCAGCAGGCCGACACCCACGCCTCGTTGCAACTGACTGCAACGCTCAGGCCCCTCTCGCAGTCCTCGCGGCGCTATTTCGCCCACTTGAGTGATCAAACCGTCACCGCCATCAGCGATCAGCGCCCGGCGGTGCGTGCCAGCTTGATCCTGGCTGAAACAGCGGTGTGCGGCCCAGCGTTTGCCGAATACATTGCGGCGCAGCCTATTTATGAGACCAGCCCAGCCAACCGCGAGCTGATGCCTATCTTTCGCGCTTATGTGCGCAAACATCGGGATGTGTTTGTCTCGCAGACCGCATGGACGTTACAAGTCGAGACCGACAGCGATCTGTTCACATTGAATAAGCAGCTTCTTGACGAAGATTATGATGCGCATATGCTCAGCGAGCTGCCGTCGTCGGCCCAGGTTATTCCGCCGGTGCGCATCGATCCGCGTGTCAGTGTGGGCCAAAACGTCGTGATTGGCCCCTATGTCTACCTCGAAAGCGGGTGCAGCGTTGGGCGCGGTGCGGTTGTGCGCAAAGCGCTGATCCTGCAGAAGGTCATCGTGCCGCCGGACACCTCGATCACGGATGCGATTGTGGCTACGCGCGCGCACATCGATCTAACGACCGATATTCCCCTCACATAGCCGCGCAGGTTGGCGGTGTAATGGCGCGCGCGTCCGGGGGTTCACTTGCGTCACGGCGGCTGTTATTTTACAGTGTAATCCACGCATGGTGAGGGAGTCTGTTGTCTCAAGCCTTTAAGATCTGTCCCATATGCGCTACCACAGCGCCGCGCAACGCAGCGCTGTGCAGCAACTGCGGTACATCACTCGCGGATGTCAAGCCGTCGCAGCAAGATGCACCGTCCAATCAAATCAAGGCACATCCCTATGACCACCGCTATGGTGAGGCGGATTTGCTTGAAACGGAGCTGCATCGTCGCGGCGAGGGGGTTGTTTTTGGGGGCATCGTTCTCGTGATGGCCCTGCTGTGCGGGGTGACAATTTTGTTCGCGGCCCCGCCGCTGCTCGATGTGGTGGGCGGTTTGGCGAACGCAACCCCATCGCCGCCGCCGAATGCCGCCAGCGCGCCGGGCAGCGCGCCCACCTTCCCGGCGCTGGGTGAAGGAATTCCAGGCGCATCAGCGACTGCGACGCGCGCGCTGCCCACCAACACGCCGCCGCCGACCCAGGTCATGGCGACGGTCACACTTGCCCCACCGACCGCAACGATCACGCCAACGCCCGGCCCATGTACGCAGGAAGTCCGTCCAGGGGATACGCTGGTGAGCATGGCTTCGCGCTGTGGGCATCGTGATTGGGGCATCATTGATGTGATTCTTGAACTGAATGACTCTATTGACGAACCCGAGTCACTGCAAATCGGCCAGCAAATCGTGATCCCATGGCCAACGCCAACCTTCGATCCGAACGCTTTGCCAACGCCGAATGAGGACACCAGCAGTGCGGCGGTGGTCGTCGATGCCGCATCTCTGGGCTTTCTGCCGACCGTAGCAACCGACGATGGCCCACCCTCACCGACACCGACCGAAACGCTGCTGCCGGGCGTGATGTGGCACACGGTGCAAAGCGGCGAGACTATGGATGCGTTGGCATTCCGGTACAATGCCGGGGCCGAAGTCTTGTCGCAGCTCAACCCGGAAATCACGTTTTCGCAGTGCGATTTCGGTGAATTCACCGGTGGGGAAACCTGCGAGGTGATCTTGCGCGTTGGGCAGCGGGTGCGGGTGCCTGCGCCCACGCCGCTGCCGACCTTAGTGCCGACGCTTTCCGGCAGCGAGACACCCACCCCAAGCCCAACAGCGACGTTTAACGCACCGAGCCTCACCAGCCCGCAAGACCGGCGGCTGTTCCGCAGCAGCGAACGGGTCACGTTGCGCTGGATACCCACCGGCACCCTGGGGCCGCGCGAAGTTTACCGCGTGTGGGTTGATGACCTCACCAGCGGGCGATCTTATACCGACGATACGACGGAGCCAGCCTACGTTCTGCCTACGGAATGGCAGGGATCGGGGGTGGGGCGCTATGATTATCGGTGGCGAATCAGCGTCGTCAATCTCGACAACGCAGCAACGCCGATATTCACCACAAGCGCGTGGACTTTTGCCTGGGAAGGGGCAGGGGTAGGGAACTGATATGGGGTCAACGGAATCGACATGGACGCAAGGTGTCCTGCTGATCATCGGAGCACTGTTCGGCACCGTGCTGCTGACGGGCTGCGAACTGGCGCAGCGCCCGATCGGGGGGCCGACGCCACAACTGTTAACGGTTGAACCGCTGCCAACGGACACGCCGTCTGAGCTGCCACCTTCCGCAACACAGGCGGCATCAGTCACACCGACCGGCACACCGTCGCGTACCCCGACCCTACAGCTCGTGCTTGCCACTGATTTACCCACAGCCACACTGCCGCCGGTCTCGCCGACTGCCACCATCGAACCGACATCGCTATACTGGGAATATACCATTCGGGATGGTGATGTCTTGTTGGGCATCATCGCACGTCCGCCCTTTAACTATAGCGATGCCTTTGTCATCGACCAGATCGTGACGCTGAATCCGAATATCGCTAGCGCTGATCAGCTGCCTGGCGCTGGTTCGGTGATTCTAATCCCGAAGCCAACGCTGGCACCGACCGATCCTGGTCGTGAACTGACGCTCACGGCGCAGCCGCCAAATTTTCGCCGGCTGCCGGATGCCCTGTCGCAACCCACCGCCGAGATCACGGTCGCACCCGGCGATACGATCCTGGGGATCACGGGCCGGTACGACACCACGCTCAACCTGATGGCGACCCTCAATCCAGCGCTCAATTTTGGCGGCTGCGATTTCAACAACCGCAGCGGCGGCCCAGACTGCGATCCAGGGATTGTCGAGGGGCAGGTGGTCAACGTACCGCTGCCAACGCCGACGCCGACGCTTTCGCCAACGTTTTCGGGCAGCGAGACGCCAACGCCGACCCCAACGTACCCCGCACCGATGGTTGTCTCGCCACCGGAATCTGGCCTTGCGCCGGCAATGACTTTCCAATTGAATTGGGTCAGTGTGGGTATGCTGCAGCCAGACGAGTATTACTTCGTTCAGGTTGACGATCTCACGGTGGAGGGCGTCGAGCATCAGGACATCACGCGCCGCACCGCTTATGAGCTGCCGGAGTCACTGATACCCACTGATGGCGTTGCACACGACATTCGCTGGCGGGTTTCTGTGGTCTCGCTGGACAGTCAGGGGCGCGTCGGGTTCGTTGGGGCGCGCGGCGCTTGGCGCTCCTTCCGGTGGGCGAGCCGCTGAGTGTCGCTGAGGCTTTCAGATGCGCCCAAATTCACGGGCGAGCTGGTCGCTGCTCATGTGCAGCAGCGTCGGGCGTCCGTGCGGGCAGGATAACGGCGACTGGCAGCGCTCAAGCTGGCGAATCAGGCTCTGCATCTGATCGTAGTTGAGCACCTGCCCGGCTTTGACGGCGGCCTGTTTGCACACCCGCAAGATGATCTTATCTTCGATGGACGCTTGGCCGGGGGTATGCCCATGCTCAAGGTCGTCGATGACCCCAGCGATCACTTCCAGGGGGTCGCTGTCGGCGAGCATCGCTGGAACGCTGCGAATGACGAAAATGTTTGGCCCAAACGGTTCCAGCGTGAAGCCGAAACTGCTCAGCAACGTCAAGCGCTCCTCGATGAGTTGCGCTTCGTGCGGCGCAACTTGAATCGTCTGCGCGGCAAGTGTGTACTGGCTGATCGTTTCTTGCTGGTGGTAGGCGCTCATGAACTGCTCATAGAGAATCCGCTCATGGGCCGCGTGCTGATCGATCAAGTATAACCCGGCTGGCCCCTCCGCAATGATGTAGCTGGCGCTCACCTGCCCAATCACGCGTAACATGGGCAGCGTTCGTGGCTGCGCAGGGGCTTGCGGCCCGGCGGGGATCGCGGTGGGGTCGGTTGTCCCCCGCGCGCTGGTATCCGCTTCAGCGGGGCGCGCGTATTGCTGCGTGTGCCGACCTGGATCGTCCATGTGCATATCGAGCGTCATCTGTTTGGTGCGTTCGGTGCGGTACCAATCGGCGCTGTGGCTGTGTGACGGATCATGCCGACCGCGTCGCAGCGTGGGCGTCTGCGCCTGGTCGATCACGGCGCGGCGGACAGCGCGCTGCACTGCCGCAAACACCTTATCAGGCTGCCGGAAGCGCACCTCCGCCTTGGTTGGGTGAACGTTGACATCCACCTCCGCCGGCGGCATCTGGATCATCAATACAGCGATGGGGTAGCGGCCCGTCATCAGCAGCGTATGATAGGCCTGAACGACGGCGTATGTGAGACTGGTATCCTGAATCCAGCGTCCGTTCACGAACAAGGTGATCCGTGTGCGGTCGGCGCGGCTGAGGCTGGGTGCCGAAGTGAAGCCGTAGACAGCGATGTCCTCCTGAGGATCATCGACTTCGAGCATGTGCTTTGTGTGATCGAGGCCGATGGCGGCGGCGACAACATCAATGAGGCTGCCGGTACCCAACGTACGGAAAAGCTCGCGCCCGTCCTGTTCAAGCGTGAAGCGCACTTGCGGATAGGCCATGGCGTAGCGCGTGACGACTGTGGCGATCTGGCGTTTTTCGGTGGTCTCTTTTTTGAGGAACTTCAGGCGTGCTGGCGTATTGAAGAACAAATTCTCAACCGCGATGACGGTACCAGCCGGTGCGCCGACAGGCTGCTGCTGGGTAATTTGCCCGGCTTCAAGGTGGAGCAGCGCGCCGGCGGCGTCGTTTGCGTGGCGTGTAGTCATCGTTAAGTGGCTCACCGAAGCGATGCTCGCCAGGGCTTCGCCGCGAAAGCCGAGGGTCTCGATGCGGTACAGGTCATCGATAGTTGCGAGTTTGCTAGTGGCATGGCGCGCGAACGCGGTCTCCACTTCGTTCACGGGGATGCCGCAGCCATCGTCGCTGATCTGAATACTGCGGCGGCCATCGCCCTGCACGGCAACTTTGATGGTCGTCGCCCCCGCGTCGATAGCATTTTCGATCAGCTCTTTCACCACAGCCGCCGGGCGCTCGACGACTTCACCCGCTGCGATTTGCGCAACGATGGGTTCAGGCAGAATCCGAATCGGCATGATGAAATCCTCACGCGAACGGCGTCTGTCGCATACAGGCAGCAGACGCCGAAACATTTATTCTATTCGAGATATGTATGGTACTGTGTGTGCGGCGGACTTGCAATGGTGACTGGTCAGTTTTCGGGGACGAGCAGATTCGGCCCAACCAACGGGATACTGATGGTGAACATACTGCCTTTGCCGAGTTCACTTTCGACCCAGGCATCGCCGCCGTGCCGTTGCGCCACACTCTTGACGATGAACAAGCCCAACCCCGTCCCCTTGATTTTCTTGTACTCTTCGCGGGGGATGCGGCTGTGCCGCTTGAATAAGCGGCTCTGGTGCTCTGCGCTGATACCGAGGCCGTTATCACGCACCGCGACATAAATGTGCTTATCTCGGCACTCGACCATGGCATCGATGTGACCGCCGTCTGGTGTGTACTTGATGGCGTTATCGACCAGATTGTAAATCGCCCGTTCCAGCATATTCGTGTCCGCGTTGATCACGGGCACATTATCCCCAGCGACCACCGCAAGCGTCAGTTCCTGCTTTTCGGCGGGAATCAGATAGTTATCGACAATCCGGTTGACAATATCCACCAGATCGCATTGACTGCGCGTCATCTCGTAAAAGCCCGTTTCCGGGTCGAAACGCCCCGCATCTTGAATGTTATCGACCAGCGCCGTGATCTGCGCGATGCCCGCCAGAATCTTCTCGATGAAGTGGGTCTGTTTCTCATTGAGTTCGCCGACCAACTGCAACTCCAACATGCTGGCAAACCCCTGCATGGAAGTCAGGGGTGAGCGGAGGTCGTGTGTCACGTTGCGCATAAACTCATTTTGATTCGTGTTGAGTTTCTTAAACTGTGTGATGTCACGCAGAGCCAGCACCCGGCTCTGCAGGCCAGCGGTATCATCAAGCGCGCGCACATGCGGAATGAACGTCTCGCCATCGTCATTCGACCATTCTGTGAGCGCCTCCTGACCTTCGACAAAACGCAGGAGGTCATCGGCCTGCACCAGATCACGCAGCGGCTTACCCACAGCTTGCCCCGCATTCACCCGGAACACTTTCTCGGCTGCCGGATTGAGGGTCACAATCGACGACCGCGCATCGAACACAATGATCGGGTCGTTGATGCTGCTCAGCAGGGCGTCGGTGAACCGCTCCGCTAACCCCATACGCACATTGACATCAGCCTGCTTGAGTGCCGTCATCAAGCATTCCGCTAGCACTGTCAGGTGCGCTTCGATTTCCGACTTGAGTTGGAACGGGCCATCGAAGCCAAGGGCCAATCCAGCCGGTAGAGGGCTTTCGCCGCTGTTTCTATCGTCTACGCCGAACGCCGCAACGATCCATTCTGGATGCAGCGTCGTGAAAGCCGTCGGCAGCGCTGGGTTGTGATGAATGCCGGCACCGAGTGCGGTGATGTCAATGAGCGACAGCTCAGGCGGCATGTGGCTGTTCATGGGCTGTTTGCTAACTTGCTCGATTAGGGTTGTACGCTCGCTGAAGAGGAGTGCAGTCGCCGCGCTGGTCGCGCGCAGCGCAGCCTGCATGATCAAGCGAGCGACTCTTTCGACATCGGTGTTGGTGGCGAGGGCATGCAGGATGTCGCGTAAGGTGGTCGCCTCGTCATAGCCGCGCTGGGTGTCCACATGCATTCCCACAACCCTCACTCATCTTTGCTCAACGCCCCAAGGGCAAAGCGCTTCTTTGGTGCCTAGTCAATACCATTATACTGATCTCTCGTATTTGGGCGCAAACGAAGATTCTGGTATGGGGTGAGGATTCTTTGCATGTGCGCGGCGCGGCGCGTTCAACCGATCATTAGCCTTGTGCTATTCTTTATTTTCCCAACCGTTCGCTTGCTTGCACCCACTATTCATTCATGCTAAACTTGCATCATCAACTATACAATCCCGAACAGTGTCCCGAACATGGCCGAAAAAATATTGGTCGTTGATGATGACCTCGACAGTCTCAAGTTGATCGGCTTAATGCTACAACGCAACGGCTATGAAGTCATTGCAGCGAACTCCGGCAAACAAGCCATCGCCAAAGCGGCGGATGAACACCCGAGCCTGGTCATTCTGGATGTGATGATGCCAGATATGAACGGGTACGAAGTGTGCAAGCTGCTGCGCGAGGACGCCGAGACCAAAGCGATCCCGATCATCATGTTCACGGCCAAAACCATGATCGACGACAAAGTCGCCGGTTTTGAAGCGGGGGCCGATGACTACCTCACGAAGCCGACTCATCCTGCCGAGTTGGCGTCGCGCGTCCGTTCGATTATCGCGCGCAGCAGGCCGCAGCGCCCGGCCAGCGCGCCGCGCGGTGCCACAATTGGCGTTTTGGGGGCCAAAGGTGGCGTCGGCACCACAACCATCGCCCTCAACTTGGCGGCGGCGCGCGTGTTGGCCGGCGAAAATGCCATCGTGACCGATTTTCGGCTCGGTGCAGGCAGTTTGGGCCTAGCACTGGGCTTTGATCGGCCAAATGGGCTGGCCAATGTGCTGCGGAAGCCGCTTGAGCAAATCCGCCCCAAAACCATTGAGGGCGAGTTGCTGAGCCATTCGTCGGGCATCCGCGCGTTGTTATCGTCACCGCTGGTTCAGGAAGCGCGGCTGATGCCAACGGGCGAAAGTGCGGTTACGGTTGTCCGCGCGCTGCGGTCGCTGGGGCGGCCTGCGGTCTTTGATTTGGGCAGCGGCTTGTCACCGCTGATTAGCGCCCTTCAACGTGAAATGGACCAACTGGTGTTGGTCATTGATCCGACGACAATCGCGATCTCGATGGCGCGTGAGCTGTTGCAGGAACTGGAAGCCAACCAGCCAGAACAGAGCCGAATTCATCTGGTGGTCGTTAACCGCGCAGCGTCTGGCGGCGCACGCCCGGCCTGGCATCAAGTTGAGCAGTTGCTGAACCGGGAAGTTCGGGCCAATATGTCGCTGGCATCGGAGTTGATTGCGCAGGCGCAAGAGGCACATGTTCCGATTGTCATGTACCAGCCAGCCGCCGTCATCTCCACCCAAATCATCAAGCTCGCCGATGACATCAGCGCACGGGTGCAAACGCTGACCAGCGGCGAAGTCCTCACTTAATCGATTCCGGACATTCTGTAACACTTTCTGAAAGTTCTCAGTTAATGTTTGTATGAACTCATGACCCAGCCAACCACACTTATCCAAGAAATCGTCAACTTAATCAAACAATCGCGGCACATGGTTGCCTTCACGGGTGCTGGTGTGAGTACCGCGTCCGGTATTCCGGATTTTCGCAGCCATGATTCGGGCCTGTGGGAAAGTGTTGACCCGTTTTTGGTCGCCAGTATTTACGGGTTTCGCCA
>JAADYY010000626.1 GCA_010092805.1 Chloroflexota bacterium
TAACAGTTGCCCGCGCACATCCATATAGCCGCTTTAGCTGGTGCGCCACCGCTTGAGGATCTCGCCCAGGAAAATCGAGGCCAATAACATCACGCCGATGACGACATCCTGCCAGTACGTGGAAATCCCCGACATGGCAAAAGCATTGTAGATCATCGCGATGAACAGCACCCCTAACATCGATCCCAAGATCGACCCCGCACCACCGTTGAGACTCGCCCCGCCAATCACAACCGCCGTGATCACACGCAGCTCCAGATTCTGACCATAACTGTTGCTGGCGGCGTTGAACTGCGAGGCGACAATGATCCCGGCGACGCCTGCCAGCATCGCGCTCAGCATATAGACAAAGTACAGATAGCGCTCGACATTCACCCCGGACATGCGCGCGGAGCGGCGATTGCCGCCGATGAAGTAAGACAGCCGCCAGAAGCGGTGATTGCCCAGCGCGAACCCAATCGCAATTGCCAGCCCCAGCCAGATAAACACCGAATAGCGGAGCCGGAACCCTTCAAGTTCGATCCCGTCCCTGCCCAGGAATGAGAACGCATCCGGGAACCCCGAAATCGGCGACCCGCCCGTGATGACGATGTTCAAGCCGCGTAGAATCAGCAGCATGGCCAGGGTCGCGATAAACGGATGTACGCGGAAAGTGTTGGCCACGAAAGCGTTGATGCCACCGACACTCGCGGCGACGGCCAGTGTGATCACAATCGCCAGCGGGATGGGCAGGTCGGCCAGCAGTAGATTGCCGACGATAATCGCGGCGAAGGGGTACACCCCGGCGACCGATAGATCGATGCCACCTGTGATGATCACGATGGTCATGCCCAGCGCGATGATCGCTTCCGGCAGAAAGTTCACGATCATGATCGCAACGTTGGGGGGTGTCAGAAACACCGGGAAGTTGATTTGCATGACGATGGCGAAAATGATGATCGCCAGCAGCAACCCCCCGATCTGCAAAGTGCCGACCGAAAGGCGCTTGAGCGGGTTGCGGCTGATGGGTGTGCTGGCCGAGGATGTGGTGATGTCTGTCATCGAATGTCTCCTGAAACCCCGTTAGCGGATGGCATGGCGCATCACAGCTTCCTGCGAGATGTCATCGCCCGCGAGCACAGATGCGAGATGGCCTTCACGGAAAACAGCCACGCGGTCGCTCAGGCCCAGGACTTCCGGCAGCTCTGAGGAGATGACGATCACGCCCACCCCTTGATCAGCCAGCTTGCGCAGATCCTGGTGAATTTTGGCCTTCGCCCCCACATCAACGCCGCGTGTCGGCTCATCAGCGATCAACACCTTGGGATGCGCACTGAGACATTTCGCCAGCAGTGACTTCTGCTGGTTGCCGCCGCTGAGATTGACCACCGTCGTGCGGTCATCACGGGGGCGAATATCAACCAGATCCATGAACGCCTGCGACCGCTCGACAATGGCTTTGTGCTGGAGCAAGCCAACCGCGTTGCGATATTGATCGAGCGACGCCGCCACGATGTTGTCACGCACCGTCATCGGCAGGAACAGCCCCATCATTTTGCGGTCTTCGGTGAGGTACATGATCCCGGCTTCAATTGCATGGCGGGGCGATCTAATCTCGACGGGCACCCCATCGAGCAAGATCTCGCCGCTCACAAAGCGATCTGCGCCGAAAATCGCGCGCGCGACTTCCGTGCGCCCGGCCCCCACCAGCCCGGCAAACCCCAGAATTTCACCCCGCCGCAAGGTGATCGAAACATCATCGAACACCGGCGGATTGCTGAGGTTCCGCACCTCAAGGATCACATCGCTGCTGTCGATGCCTTTTTCTGGGTAGAGGTCGTCAATGTTGCGTCCGACCATCAACCGGATGATTTCGCCCTGATCACTGGCTTTGGGATCAACTTCCCCAACCATCTGCCCATCGCGCAGCACCGAGATCTTGTCCGCGATCCGCACAACCTCGTTCAGCTTGTGCGAGATGAAGACAATGGCGACACCCCGCTGGGTCAGATCACCGACGAGGCTGTAAAGCCGATCCACTTCCGTTTCGGAAAGCGCCGATGTTGGTTCATCCATGATGATGACGCGCGCATCGAACGAGATCGCTTTGGCAATCTCGATGATCTGCTGCATCCCGACCGCGTAGGAACTCACCAACGCGGTCGCCGAAAGGTTGATGCCGATCTGGTCGAAGAGATCCTGCGCCTGCTGGTTGAGTTTTTTCCAGTTGATGAACCCGAAACGCGACGCGGCCTCACGCCGCACGAAGATATTCTCTGCGACGGTCATGTTGGGTGTCAGGCTCAGTTCCTGGAACACCACGCTGATACCCAACTCGCGCGCCTGCCAGGGATCAGCGATGGTGATCTTGTTGCCGTCCAGCAAGATGTCGCCGGAATCCGGCTTGTGAATACCGCCGATGATGTTCATCAGCGTGGACTTGCCCGCGCCATTTTCACCGACCAGCGCGTGAACCTGCCCTGGTTCGACGCTGAACGAGACATCCTTCAGCACCTGATTCGTACCGAAAAATTTATTGATGTGCTTGACTGCTAAAATCGGTTCCATTGGAATAAATCGTTTACTCTCGGCTTTCTTTGCGCCGGCGATACGCATCCGTCACAATCGCGACGATCAGAATCGCTCCGGTGATGACGTTCTGCCAATTCGGGGATCCCTGGAGGAGCACAAACCCATTGTTGATGAGCGCCAGCAGCAGCACCGCCAGCGTTGTGCCCAACACACTGCCCGATCCGCCGCGCAAGCTGGCACCACCAATGACCGCCGCTGCAATCGCTTCAAGTTCGGCACCCAGGCCAAACTGAAAGAAGCCCATCGAGAGCCGCGAGGTCATGAAGATGGCCGCAGTGCCCGCCATCATGCTGCAGAAGACGTACCCGGCCAGCGTGATCATGGCCACACGCATCCCAGAGAGGCGCGCCGCTTCCGGGTTGGTGCCAATGTAGAACGCCTCTTTCAGCGGACGCCAGTTGCGCAGCAAATAGTGCAAAATAATCACCACAATCAGGGCGAAGTAGACCATATACGGCACGTCAAATAACGTACCCTGCCCGATGGCTCTGTACTCCTCCGGCAGCCCCGAAACAAAATAGCCAGATGTGAGCACCGTCGCGATACCGCGCGCAACCGACATCATGCCCAACGTCACGATGAACGGCGCGATCTTGAGATAAGCGACAAAAAAGCCGTTGGTCGCGCCGCACAGCGCCGAAACGCTCAGGCCGATGGCAATCGCCAGCGGGATGCTGACCCCATCCTGTAGCAGCAAGGTCGTCACCACAGCCGTAAGGCCCAACACCGACCCCACCGAAAGATCGATGCCCCACAGCAGCAGCACCACCGTCATGCCCAGCGCCATCAGCAGGTCATATGTCATCCCCGTGACGACAAAGGTGAGGTTGCGGCTGGAAAGGAAAGCCGGGGTGAGGATACTCAACGCGACACTGACGGCCAGCACCAACAGCGCCAGCAGGGCCGTGCGTTCCCGTAAGATGTTGCCAATGATGTTGCGGAGCGGTTGCGGGCGCGTCGGCTCGCTGAGGGGCTGTGTCTGTTCCACCATAAATTTGCCTATAAAAATTGCGCTATTGTCAGATCTTTAATCGATAGCGAGCCAGGGGGGGCGCTGCGCGTTTGTGTTTGAAGCGCAGCGTGCTCAATGTGGCTCGCGTGATGACAGTTGGGGGCAGCTTCGGCAACGAAGCTGCCCGCAAATCAGGTGATGTCAGCCAGATTTACTCAAAAGTGGGCGGGTTCATGAACGGCGCGATGTCATCGGGGCCGAGGATCTGCACGCCGGTGTCAATCAGCGGCGGGTACGGGCCGAAGCCAGTGCCAGCCGTGACTTCGGTTTCGTTGCGGGCGGCGTAAGCCAGCATCATGCTCATGTAGCCCATCAGGTACGGGTTCTGACCGACGGTCGCGCGGATTTCGCCACTTTCGATCAGCTCAAGCACGGGCAGCCCAAAGTCGAAGGCCATGATGTCGATTTCACCGACCAAGCCGAGGTTGCGGATAGCGGCAGCCGCGCCGGGGCCGGGGGTACCGTGAGCGGCGAAAATCACGTTGATGGTGGGGTTGGCTTGCAGCATCGCGGTGATGGCCACTTCGGCACCATCGACGCGCCCTTCATCGTTGACAATCTGAACGATCTCCGCACCGGGAGCGGCAGCCATCAAGCAATCCTCGAACCCTTCAACACGGCGGCCCAGATGATCCGGGCCGGGGAACGTCGAGATACCGACGCGCGCCGCATCGCCGTGCCATTCGGCAATCGCTTCACCGGCCCGGCAGCCAGCGTTGTAATTGTTCGTGCCCACAAATGCCAGGCGGTCGCTGCCCGGCGCATCGGAGTCAAACAGGATGACGGGGATACCCGCCGCAATCGCATCATCAATCGCGGAGTTCATCGTTTCAGCATCGCCAGCCGTCGCCACGATACCGTCAACGCCACGCACCGTGAGCTGTTCGATTTCGCGCGCTTCCAACGAAGCATCCCACTCCGCCGGGCCAAGCAGTTGAACTTCAATGTGTGCGCCAATGCGCTCAGCGGCATCGATCATACCCGCATAAGCCCAGTTGAAGAATTCCGACCCACGCAGGAACACGACCATGGCATAGGTTTCGGGTTCTTCATCCTGCGCGATGGTGGGGGCGAATGCGGCGACGACCAACAGGATTGTCAGGGCAAGGAAAACGATCTTGATTGTGCGGTTCATCGAAATTATGCGGCGGAA
>JAADYY010000119.1 GCA_010092805.1 Chloroflexota bacterium
GCCGAAATGTGGGCGTATGCCAACAATTGCTATCCAGAAATGACCTGGCTGGAAACGGTTGAAGCCCAGGAAGACAATATCTTGTCGTTCAACCAGGCAACGACCCTGATCAACAAATACGGCGAAGATATGGACGGCATCTTCGGGATGACCAGCGTGGCGACCCCGGCGGCTGCGGAAGCCGTGACTCAGGCCGGTGTCTGCGGTGAGGTCGCGGTCGTTGGTCTGGCGACCCCGAACGCGATGGCTCCGTATGTTAACGACGGCTGCGTCAATTCGGTGGTGCTGTGGAACCCCATTGATCTGGGGTATGCGTCGGTCTATGTGATGCGCGCTATCGCGGACGGCGAACTGCTGCCGGGCGCTACCGAGGTTGAGGCCGGGCGTCTGGGTACGCTCCAGGTCGTCAACGGCAGTGAAATTCTGCTGGGCGCGCCTTTCATCTTCACCGCTGAGAACATCAACGACTTCGACTTCTAAGCCGTCGCTTATCGCCTAGAAACACAGCGTAGATGGCCCTCGCTTTGCCGGGGGCCGTCTGCCCGGCCCTGCACTGACCGCGCTTCTCCGCAACCGCACAACGATCTTTGCACCCCAAAGAGGCAGGCTACACACGATGCGAATTGCTTATTTAGCGCTCACCGATGCTGTCACGGATGTTCGGCATTGGTCGGGGATCACCTATCATCTCTACCACGCGCTCTCGCGGCTAACCGATGTGGTGCCCATTTGCATTGAAGAGCCGGAGTTGTCAGCGGCGCAGCGACTGTATTTCGCTGCGCGCAAGCGTGTGACGGGCAAAAAATACATGCAGCACCTACACCCGGATGTGTTACGGCGCATGGGGGAGGCAGCCCAGGCGGCAGCAGAGCGCGCCGGGGCCGACGTTGCGATTGGTGGGCAGGGGTGGTTTCCATACTGGGACAGCCCAACGGTTGCGGGTGCCATTATCTCCGACACGCTCTACGGTGCGAAGATCGATTACTACCCGAAGTGGTATCGCTCCAAGCTGGACCCGCAGCAGATCCATGAGTTGAAATGGCTCGGCGAACGGTCTATCGAGCGGGTGTGCAAGGTCTTCGTGATGTCCGAGTTTGTGTTCACGAAGTCTGAAGCCGAACTGGGGGTGGGCGTGCCGCCGGAAAAGCGCGCCGTGACGCATATCGGCGCGAGCCTGCGCGATTACGCCCCACCCGCTGATCTCAAACGCACCTTCGCGCCCCCCTGGCAGGTGATCTTTGTCGGCGGCGCGTGGGAGCGCAAAGGTGGCCCGATTCTGGTGCAGACCCTGGATCGGCTGTTGGCGCTTGGGTTGGACGTGCAACTCCATGTGGTCGGCGGTCGGCCCGCCGAACCCCACGAGCGAATCACAGCTCACGGCTTTCTCGACAAATCCAAGCCGGAGGATTTGCGCAAGCTGATCGGGCTGTATGAGCAGTCGCATCTGTTCGTTTTCCCCACACAGGCGGATATGTGTTCGTCCGTGCTGGCCGAAGCGTCGGCGTTTTCGCTGCCCGCCGTCGCCAGCCGCACCGGCGGCCTCACCGATCTGTTTGAGGAAGATCAGATCGTGTATGTGTCGCCCGACCGCTTTGTGGACGAAGCCGTGCCAAAGATCATCAGTTTGATCGAGTCCGGCGAGTTGGAAAGTCTGGGGCGGCGCGCACGGCAGCGCTACGAGGCACACCTCACCTGGGACGCCGTCGCCATGAAAATCGTGCAGGGCCTTGAACCTGTCATCGGCTAATGCCGTCCGCTTACGCACGAAACGGCTTGAGTCTCTTTAGCGAGTAGCACACGAGGAACAGCATGACTACAGAAACGCTGACCGCGTTGGTCGAGATGACCCGCACGCTGGGCGCGCCCGAACGCGAGTACGTCATCATTGGCGAGGGCAACACTTCAGCGCGCATCGACGATGAGACCTTCTGGGTGAAAGCCAGTGGGCGCGGGATGCACGGAATCGATGCAAGCGGATTTGTGCAAACCCGCTTTGCCCCGCTGCTCGATGCACTGGATCAAACCGATGCGGCGGCCATGCAGGAAGCGATGCGCACGGCCAAAGTCGATGCCGACGCGCCAACCAAGCCGTCCATCGAAGCGTCGTTCCATGCGATGCTGCTGGCCGACTGTGGAGCCAATTGGATCGCCCACACGCACCCGGTGCTGGTCAACCAGATCATGTGCAGCACCCGCGCGGAGCAATTCGCGAAGAATCGCATGTTTCCAGATGATGTCGTGCTGTGCGGGCCAGAGCTGGTGTTTGTGCCCTATGCTGATCCGGGGCTGCCATTGGCGCTTGCAATTCGAATGCAAGTGAAGGCATACATGAAGAAACACGGCGAAGCCCCCAAAGTGATTCTGTTGGGCAATCATGGGCTGATCACGTTGGGGCAAACGCCAGCGGACGCGCTCAATATCACGGCGATGTGTGTCAAAGCGGCGGGGATCTTCGTAGGGGCGTGTGCTGTCGGGGAACCAACTTTCCTCTCAGAAGCCGACGTGATGCATATCTACAAACGCCCAGACGAAATCTATCGGCGGCGCATGTTTGCCGAATAAGCCGGAGATTTCGGGGGAAATGCGTCGGATGAGAGCAGAAACGGGGTGAGCGTGCGAGCAATCAGCCACACGCCGCACCCCGCCGATTGGCTGTGTTGAAACGCGATCTAGTCTTTGGCGGTTGGGTCGAATGCATCGCGGATGCCGTCACCGATGACATACAGGCACAGCACCGTGATGAAGATCAGCAGACCCGGCATCACCACCAGATGCGCACCTTTGGTGAAGAAAGTTTGCGCATTGGTGAGCATATTGCCCCAGCTTGGCTCCGGTGGCTTGATCCCCAGCCCCAGGAAGCTCAGTGCTGCTTCGACAAGGATCAACGTACCGATGTCAATCGCCAACGTGATCACGATGATCGAGAACAAGTTGGGCAGAATGTGCACGAACATGATGCGAATCGGCGATGCGCCAATCGCACGCGCGCTGACGACGTATTCGCGCTCACGCAGTGAGAGGGTTTCGCCACGCACCAGACGAGTCGTGCCCGTCCAGCCGAGTAAGCCGAGCACGATGATCAACGTTGATGCCGTAGGACTGAGCACAGCCGCAACGATCAGCAGCAGGAAGAGCTGCGGGATCGAAGTCAGCGTAGCGATCAGCCAGTTGACGAAATCGTCCATCACCCCACCGAAGTAGCCGGTGGTGATGCCCAGCGACACCCCAATGCTCAAGGATAGGGCCGCCGCCAGAAACCCCACGCTCAGTGATACCTGACCGGCGAACAACAGGCGTGCAAGGTGATCCCGCCCCAGGTCGTCGGTGCCGAGGATATGCCCCGGCGCGCCAATGGGGAGGAACGTCGCATCGGCGTTGGTGCGGGTATAACTCACCCCCAACAGATCAGTGATGAACGGCGCTCCCACCGAAAGCAGCGTCAGAATCCCCAAAACCGTAAGCGCGACCAGCGTTAGACGATCACGGCGCAGGCGGCGCAACGCCAGTTTGGTGAGGGATTCGCCAGCGCTGCGTTCCTCATTCTTGACGTTGAGTTTGGCAACGGCAGTCTGTGTAGCCATGAATGCGCCTCCTGATTAGTCGAACCGAATGCGCGGGTCGATGAGCGCATACAGAATGTCGGATAAAATGTAGCCCAACAGCGTCGCGATGGCTGTAATGATCACAACTGCCATCACAATCGGGAAATCCTGCGCGCGCACTGCTTCAACGGCGAAGCGCCCCAGACCCGGCCACGAAAAAATCGTCTCGGTGATGGCCGCGCCGCCCAACAGGCCCGTGATCGCCGGGCCGAGGAACGTCGCCAGCGGGATCAACGCATTACGTGCGCCGTGACGGAACCAGACGCTGCGGCCTTTCAGCCCCTTGGAATGGGCCGTGCGCATGTAGTCCTGGCTCATCACGTCGAGCATCGACGCGCGGATGTAGCGCGAGTAGATGGCAATCGCGCCGGTCGCCAGCACGAAAGTCGGCAGAATCAGGTATTCGATGCGCCCGTAAATGGGAGGACAACCACCGATGAGGACTGGCGGACATCGACCGCCCATTGGTAATATTGGGCTATCCAGCCCAAGCGCGCGCGGGAGTGCCGACCCGAAGAGCATAATGAGCAGCAGCCCCAGCCAGAATACCGGAATCGCCTGGAACATCACCGCCATCACACGGGTCGCGGTATCGAAGCGGCTGCCTCTGGTGACCGCAGCGACAATCCCAATGGGAACACCGACCGACAACCCAAGCAGCAGCGCAGACGCCCCCAGTTCCATGGTTGCAGCCACCCGTTCACCAATCATGCTGGCGACATCACGTCGATAAAAGAATGATCGCCCAAAATCACCACGCAATACACCCTGACGGACACCTGGCGGTTCGGGTTCGCCATCACCGTCTGCATCGAGCGGGATCAGGAAAGAGCTATCCGCTATGCCGTCGCCATCGGAGTCCCAACGCATCCAGTCATCGCCCAACAGCCAGCGCAGATACTGTATGGGCAAGGGATCATTGACGCCAAGCCGCGCAGCCAGCTGCTGACGATCCTGCGGGCTGACATTGGGGCCGAAGGTGAGGGCGGCCACTGGGCCACCGGGAGCGGCGGTCATCAATAAATACGAGAGGATCGTGATGCCGAAGAATGTCGGAATTCCTTGCAGAAGTCGTCGTAGGGTGTACTTAACCATAGCTACCGCCCCGTTTGTCCAGTCAACTTGCTTGGCTTGATTGTCATTTTCTTGGTCGCTTACGCCTAAAGGGAACCTCCACCGACGGTGGGCCGGTGGAGGCTGTGATGCGTTAACGCTCAGAACCTGCGAGCATCAACATCCTTACTCAGCCGAGCGCACGCTCCAGGTGTCGATGTTCCAGTAAAGCTGCGCCGGGAACGGATCGAAGCCGTTGACTTCGGTGCGGGCGGCGTACATACCATCCTGCGCGAACATCCACACGTAGGGCAGTTCTTCCTGCATGATTTCCTGCATCTGGAAGTAGAATTCCGCGCGTTCCGCCGGGTCGCAGCCGGGCACGAACTGCGCCTGCTCGTTCAGCGACGTGAATTCGGCGTTGTTGAACGAGGTGAAGTTGCTGCCCGAACCCACCACGTCGCTGGCCGGGGTGAACAGCTGGGTCGAGTCTGGGCGATCCGGGTAACCGTTGCGCCAACCCAGGATCAGGGTGTCGAAGGTCTGGCTGTCCATGATGTCCAGCAGGGTGTTGAAGTCGATGGTCTGGAAGTCGACCTGGATGCCGACCTGCGACAGCTGATCCTGCACCAGGGTACCCATCGCGGTACGGCGGGTGTTACCTTCGTTGGTGTACAGGGTGAACACGAATTCGGTGCCCGCATCGGCGTAGAGCGCGTCTTCGGTGGCTTCCAGAACGCCATTGCCGTCAGCGTCAGCCCAACCGGCTTCGGCCAGCATTTCCGCGGCCATTTCCGGGTCGAAGGCGATTGGCGGCAGTTCGGTGTGGTAGGCCCACGACGCCGGGATCAGGTGTGCGGTCATGCGCGAGCCTTCACCAAAGACGGCGGCGTCGATGATCGCGTCCACATTGATGGCGCGGGCAATCGCCTGGCGCACACGCACGTCGCCGAACAGCGGGTGGTTGCCCTGGTCAATCGCGTTACCGTCAGCATCCAGACCGTTCTGCGGGTTGGTCGGGTCGGCCAGGTTGAAGGCCAGGTAGTCCCAACGGTCGCCGGGGTAGCTGTAAACCTGCGAACCCTCGTCAGCGCGGATGTCGGCGCGGCGAGCGACGTTCGGGTTGTCCACCACCGACAGTTCGCCAGCCAGATACTGCTCAACGATGACGTTCAGATCCGGCACGTTGCGGTAGATGTAACCATCGAGGTTGACAAAGCCGAGGTCAGCATCGATGTAGTTCTGGTCGGCCAGCAGGCTGACCTGCTCACCGGGGCGGAATTCACCGAACGAGAAAACGTTGGCGGTGACCGTCGGGTTCAGGTTTTCTTCGAAGTCGTTAATCAGGCTGAGGTCTTCGGGGTAGATGTGCGACGGGACGGGTTCCAGGCTCGCAGCATCAAACAGTGCGTCGCACGCGGAACTGGCGAAGGTCACCTCGAAAGTGAAGTCGTCAACCGCTTGCACATCGAGGATACCGGTTTCCTCGCCCGGTGCAGCGACGATGAAGCTCAACGGGGTGTCCACAATGCCTTCCTGACCAGCAACAGCGGCATCCCAGACATACACCACATCCGCCGAGGTAATCGGCGTGCCATCCGACCAGACCATATCCTGGCGCATGTTGAAGGTGTAGACGGTACCATCTTCGTTGATGTCCCAGCTATCGACCACTGCCGACGACGCCAGCGGGTTGCCTTCACGCGGGACGATGATCGCCTGCGACGGGTCAACCGACAGCAGATCCGGGAAGAGGAACTCGGTGATACGGCTGCTGGCGGTATCACTGGCGATGATCGGGCTGAACGTCGCCGGGTCGCCACCGAGGTTCCCCTCGATGATGACACCACCTTCCGGGCCATCCTGAGCAGCGAGCGGCGCAGCCATCAGCGCCAGCACCACCACCAGAACCCCGGACAGCAAGAACTTGGTTGAAATCTTCATGTGTAGCTCACTCCTGAATAAACTTGAAAGAATGTACAAGACACCCTGAGCCGGTGAACGGCAGCCGGGCGCGAACCAGACGGAGTCATTGGCCGTCTCTGCCTAGATTACTCAATGGCCTCCGCGCAGGTTCAAATTGCGATGACATGTCATCGCGGAAATAGTTTAACAAGCAGATCACCAAATAACCACAGAACCTGACAGTTGACACATCTGCAGATGATAAGCGACAGATCGAAACGGCGGGGCGCACCAAAAATGTGGTGATGCAAGCGCTGGATTTGCCAGGCCGCGAGATCAACTGCTGTTGGCATTGCCCATGAACTGCCCAGCCAACAGCGCGACATCGCTCACGTAGACCTCATACTCGTGCCC
>JAADYY010000120.1 GCA_010092805.1 Chloroflexota bacterium
CGCTTCACCCGCCGCACACACTGAAAATACACATGCCATCCCAACCTTACCGTCTGGGCGAGAAGGTGTAAAATAGAGTTGAAATTAAACACGATGTCTAGATTCAGGGCGGTATCATGCTGAAATTTCTGACGCGCCTCGGGTTCGGGGAGCGCGCGCCCGAATATCCACATCTCATCGACTTACGCGGGGTCAAGAAAGCGTATAAAACGGATGCAGGCGAATTTCTAGCGCTGAAAGGCATCGATCTGACGATTGATGCGGGCGAATTCGTCGGCATTATCGGGAAATCTGGCAGCGGCAAATCGACGCTGATCAACATGCTCACGGGCATTGACCGCCCGTCCGAAGGCGAAGTGTATATCGGCGGTAAACCCATTCACAAGTTCACTGAAGCGCAGATGGCGAAGTGGCGCGGGCGCGAACAGGGGATCATCTTCCAGTTTTTCCAGCTCATGCCCACGCTCACAGTGCTGGAAAATGTCATGCTGCCGATGGATTTCTGCAACATGTACACGCCGCGCGGTCGCCGTGAGCGAGCGCTGGAACTGCTGGATCTGATGGGGGTGGCGCACACCGCCAGCAAACTGCCCACGATGATCTCCGGCGGTCAGCAGCAGCGTGTCGCCATTGCGCGAGCGCTCGCCAACGACCCGCCGATCATCGTCGCCGATGAACCAACGGGTAATCTCGATTCGCGGACAGCGCGGCAAGTGTTCGCCCTATTCGAGGAGTTGGTCGCTGAGGGCAAGACCTTCTTGATGGTGACACACGACGACGACTTGGCGCAGCGTGTGGGCCGCACCATCGTGATCGCCGACGGCCAGATCGTCAACGAGTGGCTCGCGCGGGCGCTCCCAACGCTCAGTCAGGATTTGCTGGTGAAGGCGACGAATCGGCTGGTGGCGCGGACGTATGCCCCCGGCGAACCCATCATTCTGCAAGACACCCCAGCGGACTGCTTCTACATCATCACCAAGGGGCAGGCTGAGGTTTATTTGCAACCGCCCAACGGCCACCCGATTCTGGTCGAGACGCTGAATCCGGGCCAGTTTTTCGGTGAAATGGCGCTGATCAACGGCGGGGTGCGCACAGCCAATGTCAGCGCAGTGCGCAGCAACCCGGTCGAGGTGATCGCGCTTGATCAGCCGACGTTTGTCGAAATCCTTGAGGAATCAGAAGAGACACAGCAGATCATCGAGCAGGTGGCCGCCGAGCGCCGCCGCTTCGCCGGCGTTGAGCGCGCGCCGCTGGCCGATGCGCTGGCCCAACAAAGTTCGCAGCAACCTTGAGGAGGCACAGCGATGCTTGCTCCCCGCTGGCGTAAAATCATCCGCGATCTGTGGGCGAACAAAAGCCGGACGCTGCTGGTGGTACTGTCGATTGCGATTGGCGTGCTCGCATTCAGCGGCTTGTTCGTGGCCCAAACCATCGCCGTGCGCGATCTCGACAGTCAGTACCGCACGATCAACTCGGCCAACCTGACGATCAGCCTGCCACGCTTCGACGATCAATTGGTGCGCTGGGCCGCACGGCAAGATCAGGTTGCCGACGCACAGGGCCGGGCCGTTTACGGCGCAGAGCTGATCGCCAACGGCGTCACGCACGACCTCACGCTCCATGCAATCGAGGATTACGCCGATTTCCGCATCGGGCGAGTGTCGCCAGAATCTGGCGCATGGCCGCCAAGCCGCGACGAGATCTTGATCGAGCGTTCGACGGTGCAATTGTTCGGCGGCACCATCGGCCAGACAGTTTTCATCGAACTGGCGAACGATGAACGCTTCGATGTGACCTTCGCCGGCACCATCCACGATTTGAACGCACCGTCTGGGGCGTTGCAACCTCAAGTGACGGGCTATGTCACCTTCCGCACGTTAGCGCGCTTCGGCTTGCCCAACACCTTCAACCGCCTGGAGATCACAGTAGACGACGGTTTGACATCCGCTGAACTGGCCGATCTCGCCAGCGATTTGCAGCAGGAATTGCGGCGGCTGGGATTCAATGTCAGCGGTGTGCAGGTCAACGGCTTCGATGAGCATTGGGCATCAGACATCATCAACGGCTTGAGCACCATCTTTATCGGGGTGGGGTTTGTCTCGGTGGTGCTCAGCGGCTTTTTGGTCGTCAACACGATTGCCGGGCTGTTGGCACAGCAAAAGCGTCAGATCGGCGTGATGAAGGTGATTGGCGCGTCAACCAGGCAGATCCGAACATTGTATTTGGGGATGGTGGCCCTGTACGGCGTGATGGCCTTGCTGATCGCGGTGCCCGCTGGGTTAGGCTTGGCGTATGTGCTGCTGACGGTGATCGCCGGGCAAATTTTGAACTTCGATGTGTTGGATTTTCACCTCCCCTTACCGATCCTGCTGCTGCAAGTGGCGATGGCGCTGCTCTCGCCGTTGGGCGCGGCGCTGCTGCCCGTCACCAACGCGACCCGCATGACTGCCCGCGAAGCCATCAGCGACAGCGTGCAGAGCAGCACCGGCCTCATTGATCTGCTGCTGGCGCGCATCAGTGGGCTGCCACGACCGCTGCTGCTCTCGCTGCGCAACACGTTTCGGCGTAAAGCGCGCCTCATCATGACATTGATCACGCTGACATTGGCGGGCGCGCTGTTCATCAGCGTGCTGAACGTGCGCAGTTCGATGTCGGTCGAGATTGACAACCTGCTGCGGATGCTCAACTTCGATGTCCAGTTGGCGCTCACGGGCTTGTATCAAGCCGACGGAGCTGAGCGGCGGGCGGAGCAGGTGCCCGGTGTGACCGCCGCTGAGGGTTGGGCCTCCGGGTCCGTGCAGCGGATTCGCCCCAACGGGACGCGTGGCTCGACGTTTACGATCTTTGGGTTGCGCCATGACTCGGAATTTGTCGACCCGGCGTTGGAGCAGGGCCGTTGGCTGACGGATCTGGATCGCCTGACGCAAGACGACATTGTGCTGAGCGGTGAACTGGTTCGTGACGAGAGCGACATCCAAGTCGGTGATTTCATCACGCTCGAACTCGATGGCCGCGAACGTGATTGGCGCGTTGTGGGGTTTCTGCGCAATTCACAGAATGTCGCCTACGCGCACTTCGCTGAGGTGTCGCGGTTTTTGCGGCAGGGTAACCAGACTGGCATTCTCCAGATCAAAACCGCCCAGAGCGACCTCGATTTCCAGATGGCGGCAGCAGCGGCGCTCGAAGCGCACCTGGATGACCGGGACATCACGGTCGCGCAGGCGATCACACGTGGCGAACTCGAACGCCGGATCGGCGGAAATTTCGATATTTTGATCACGATGCTGCTGGCGATGGCCGTGCTGGTGGCGGCGGTTGGTGGGTTGGGGTTGGCGGGCACCATGAGCCTCAACGTGATGGAGCGCACCCGCGAAATTGGCGTGATGCGGGCAGTTGGTGCCACGACGCCGATCATACGCCGGATCTTTCTGGTCGAAGGCCTGATGATCGGTGTACTCAGTTGGCTGGTTGCGCAGCCGCTGAGCGTGCCGGGCAGTCTGGCATTCAGTACGGTGCTGGGGCAGGTTGTGCTGGAGCGGGCGCTGCCGTTCAATATGACGGTGGATGGCCCGGTCTTGTGGTTAGGGATAGCACTCTTGATCGCAGCGGCAGCGAGTTTGATGCCCGCCCAACGCGCCTCGCGCGTGAGTGTACGCGAAGCACTCTCTTACGAGTAGATTCGCCGAGACGATAGCAGCGCTTCAGCCCTCGATCTCGCTAAGCGTACTCAAGATGGCTTCCAGATTGCGTGCCTTGCCCGCGTTGCGCAGGTCACGCGCAGCGGCAGTGAAGTAGCGGTGCGAACGCAAGAAAGCGACTTCTTCTTGATACCACTCGAGATCGGTCAGGATGCCACCATAATTGGCGCGCTCTTGCCGCAGTCGGTCGCTCACTTCAGGAAAGTCGTCACGACCCAGATTATCCAGATCGGCATCAGCCATAATCTGTTCAAGCAGGGTTTGTGGGCGCTGCGGCAGCTTTGTCGCCATGATGATCCCGCCGATCAACTCAATCTGATCAGCGGTGTAACCGAAATTCGGCAGCACCTGCGCGGCGATCCGCACACCGACCGCTTCGTGGTCTTTGCGCGTTTCGACGAAGCCGATGTCATGAAACCAGGCGGCAGTCATCAGCAGCACAAGCGGCAGCCCCTCGACGCCCGAACGCACAGCCAAGCGTTCGGTCGCCGGGACAACGTCACTGCTGGTGTGCCACACCGAATGATAAGTGAGTTGTGGGGCCAGTTCACGCTCGAGCCGATCCAGCGCGTAGCTTTTCGCCCCATCAAAATCGAGTTCCATCATGTCCAATCGCGCTCGTTTCATCTGGACGCGCGTGCCGTTTCTAGTATATGCCAACATTGCGCAGTTTCCCCGCTGCTCTGTTCGCGCTTCCGGCCAGAATTGCCTGACCTACCGCACAGCCTCACCAGAGGCCAAGCGCGTTTCAACTGCGCAATTGATCGCTTTACATACTTCAGACGCGCGCATAACAGAGTATATTTCGGTAGTCAGCCATCAGCGGGATGTTATGACATTGTGATTGTTTGCGCTGATTATTTTCGTCTATAAGAATCACGAGCATCATCAGGGCACAGACACGCACACCTGCGTTAATGTTATCATAATTTGTGTTCAGCGAGTCGACGCGGGGCTGGCAGACATTTGGCTAGCCCCTCGATCGGCTGTTGATCGGTACGATGAGACGCCGTAGAGAAGTAACCAAACGTATTTTGTTGGCGACGCAAAGCGGAAAGACGAGGCCACATGTCAGATGAAACCAATCACGGGGAATCAGCAGGAACGCGCGTGCCGCTGTTCGCCGATTTCCCGGCTGTCGATGAAGCGACCTGGCGGCAGGCCGCTGAAACAACGCTGAAGGGTGCGCCGTTCGAGAAAAAACTGATCACCCGGACTTACGAGGGGATCGATCTTCAGCCGATTTACAGCCAGGCGGCTGCCGCCTCGCTCAGCCCACCGCACACCCTCCCCGGATCAAGGCCATATGTGCGGGGGGCGCAAGCGGATGGCTACCTGCTGACTCGCTGGGAAATTGCGCAAGAATTGGCCTACAGCACCCCAGAAACGTTCAATCAAGCGCTCCGTTTTGACATGGAACATGGGCAAAACGCGGTGAATCTGCTGTTGGATGGCCCGACGCGCGCCGGCCTTGACCCGGATCAAGCAGAGCCGGGGCGAGTCGGTCACGGCGGGGTGTCGCTGGCGAGTGTCGATGACATGGCGGCGGCCCTCAAAGGCATCAATCTAGAGCAGACGCCGATCTTCATTCGTGTGGGGACGGTGGCGCTGCCGCTGACGGCGCTGTTGGTGGCGCATCAGCGCAGGCAGGGCAAATCGACGGCCAAACTGCGCGGTTGGATCGAAAATGACCCGTTGGGCGTGATAGCACATCAGGGCACCCTGCCGCTGTCGCTAGCGAAAGCCTACGATGAAATGGCACAGTTGACCGCCTGGGCAGTGGCGCACGCGCCGCAGCTCGCAACCATTGGCGTGCACGGCTACCCGTACCACAACAGCGGCGCGAACACCGTGCAGGAATTGGCGTTCACGTTGGCAACGGGTGTCGAATACGTGCGGGCGCTGCTTGAACGTGGGCTGACGCTGGATGTGATCGCAGCGCGTATTCGCTTCGGGTACGCGCTTGGCTCGAACTTCTTCATGGAGATCGCCAAGCTGCGGGCGGCGCGCCAACTGTGGGCGCAGATCATGGCGGCGTTTGGCGGCGATGCAAACGCGCAAAAACTCGCGATCCATACCCGGACGGCGGTCTGGAACAAGACGGCGCTTGATCCGTATGTGAATATGCTGCGCGGCACGACTGAAGCCTTGGCCGGCGCAATTGGCGGCTGCGCGAGTATGCATGTCGCCCCGTTCGATGAAGTGGTGCGGCCACCGGACGAATTTTCGCGGCGGATCGCGCGCAACGTGCAGATCATCTTGCAGGAAGAATGCAACCTCACGCGCCTGATCGACCCGGCGGGGGGATCATGGTATCTCGAAGCGCTGACCGATCAACTGGCGCGGGCGGCCTGGACGCTGTTTCAGGAGATCGAGCGGCAAGGTGGCATGTTCAAGGCGCTGGAAGCTGGCTTCCCGCAGACGCAAATCGCGGAAGTGGCGGAAAAACGCGCGTCCAACCTGGCGATGCGCCGCGATGTGATCGTCGGGACGAACATGTACCCCAACCTGGATGAGGTGCAGCTCGATGACCGCGCCACCGACTATGACGCGATCTACAGGCAGCGCGCCGACCAAATGACGTATCACCGCACGCACGATGAAGATCATGTGGCGCATACAGCCACACTCGATAAGCTGAGCCAAATGCTATCCGCCACGCCGGAAACGATGGTCGAAACGGCCATCGAAGCGGCGCGGGCTGGGGCAACACTCAACGAGATTGCAAAAACGCTGCGCATCAGCGATGCTGCACCACCAACGATCACGCCGGTGCAGCTTCAGCGCGCCGCGCAGCCGTTCGAGGATCTACGGCGGGCAGCAGCCGATTATACGGCTCAGTACGGCCACAGGCCGCAAATCTTTATGGCGAACATGGGACCAATCCCGCAGCATAAAGCGCGCGCCGATTTCACCATTGGCTTTTATGAGGTTGGCGGCTTCGAATTGATCAGGAATGACGGCTTTGCCACACCGGAAGCGGCAGCCCATGCCGCCCTGGAGTCGGGTGCGCGGGCGGTCGTGATCTGCTCGACCGATGACACTTACCCAGAGCTGGTGCCGCCGCTTGTCCAGCAGATCAAAGGGGATAAGCCTGATACCATTGTCGTTTTGGCTGGGTACCCGGCGGATCAAGTAGAGGCGCATCAAGCTGCCGGGATCGATGATTTCATTCACATCCGGGCCAACTGCTACGCGATGAACTACAAACTACAACAACAATTAGGAGTGCGCGCATGAGCACGACCCCTGATTTCACCCAGATGCCCTATCAGGCGGACTTCCCGAAACAAGACCCCGCCGAATGGCGCAAGCAGGTCGAAGCGGCAGCGGGCCGTTCGCTGGATGAACTCGTTTGGCGGACGATGGAGCAGATCGATGTCAAGCCGCTGTACACCGCCGAGGATATGGACGGCATCGAGCATCTCGGCTTCAGCGCTGGAATCCCACCGTATCTACGCGGGCCGTACCCGGCAATGTATGTGCAGCGCCCCTGGACGATCCGGCAGTATGCGGGCTTCTCGACCGCCGAGGAGAGCAACGCCTTCTATCGGCGCAATCTCGCCGCCGGGCAGAAGGGCCTATCGGTGGCGTTTGATCTGGCAACCCATCGCGGTTACGACTCAGATCATCCGCGCGTGGAAGGCGATGTCGGCAAGGCAGGGGTCGCCATCGACTCGATCATGGACATGAAAATCCTGTTCGATGGGATCCCGTTGGACAAAATGTCCGTCTCGATGACGATGAACGGGGCCGTGCTTCCGGTGATGGCGTTCTACATTGTCGCTGCGGAAGAACAGGGGGTGAGCCAGGCGCAGCTCACCGGCACCATCCAGAACGACATCCTCAAAGAATACATGGTGCGCAACACCTATATCTATCCGCCTGCGCCGTCAATGAAGATCATCGCCGATATTTTCGGCTACACCGCCCAGCACATGCCGAAGTTCAACAGCATCAGCATCTCCGGCTATCACATGCAGGAAGCAGGTGCGCCAGCGGATATTGAGCTGGCGTACACACTCGCCGATGGCCTCGAATATGTGCGGACGGGCTTGCAGGCTGGTTTGAGCATCGACGACTTTGCGCCGCGTCTGTCGTTCTTCTGGGCGATTGGCATGAACTACTTTATGGAGATCGCCAAGCTGCGCGCTGGCCGCCTGATCTGGTCAAAGCTGATCAAGCAGTTTGCGCCGCAAAGCGACAAATCGATGGCGCTGCGCACCCATTCGCAAACCTCCGGCTGGAGCCTGACCGAGCAAGATCCGTTCAACAATGTGGCGCGCACGTGCATCGAGGCGATGGCGGCGGTGCTGGGGCATACGCAGTCGCTGCACACCAACGCGCTCGACGAAGCGATTGCGCTGCCGACAGATTTTTCGGCGCGGATCGCGCGCAATACACAGTTGTACTTGCAGGACGAAACGCTGATCACCCGCGTCGTCGATCCCTGGGGCGGCTCGTACTACGTCGAGGCATTGACCGACGCGCTCGTCCGCCGCGCCTGGGCGCACATCGAGGAGATCGAGGCGCTGGGCGGGATGGCGAAGGCGCTCGAGACTGGCCTGCCGAAAATGCGCATTGAGGAAGCATCGGCGCGGCGGCAGGCACACATCGACTCGGGGCAAGAGACGATTGTCGGCATCAACCGCTATCGGCTGGAGAAAGAAGATCCGCTCGACATTCTCGAAGTCGATAACACGGCGGTGCGGCAGGCGCAGCTTGATCGGCTGGCACGCCTGCGCGCAGAGCGAGACAACGAGGCAGCCGAATCGGCGCTGAATGCGCTGACGAACGCGGCGGAGTCCGGTGAGGGTAACCTGCTGGCGCTGGCGGTTGAAGCGGCACGGGTGCGCGCTTCGCTCGGCGAAATCTCTAGCGCGTTAGAGCAAGTGTGGGGGCGGCACAAAGCCGTTATCCGTTCGATCTCTGGCGTGTACAGCAGCGAATTCGGCGATGAGGACGAGGTTGAGGCGGTGCGGCGCATGGCCGACGAATTCGAGCAGGTCGAAGGGCGGCGTCCGCGCATCATGGTCGCCAAAATGGGGCAGGACGGCCATGATCGCGGTGCGAAGGTGATCGCGACGGCCTTCGCGGATCTGGGCTTCGATGTCGATATTGGCTCGCTGTTCCAAACGCCGGATGAGGTCGCGCGCCAAGCCGTCGAGAACGATGTGCATGTGGTCGGGATCAGTTCGCTGGCGGCGGGTCATAAGACGCTGCTGCCGCAGTTGGTTGAGGCACTGCGCAGCTACGACCGCGAAGACATCATGGTCGTGATCGGCGGGATCATCCCGGCGCAGGATTATCAATATCTGTACGATCACGGTGCCGCCGCGATCTTTGGGCCGGGGACGGTCATCCCGGTGGCGGCGCAGAAAGTGCTGCAAGAATTGAGCCGTCGCTTGATGCATCATGCCTGATAAGCCGGAGTGGGTGCCGCCGGACGGTGGCGATGCGTTTGCATCGCAGGTGTTGCGTGGCGTTGTGGGTGGTCATGATGGCATGGCCGCCCCAACCGAGGCAAAGCCAGCAGCGGGCGTGCGCCGCCGCCAACTGAGCGTCGATCAGTACGTCGAGGGCGTGCTATCCGGCGACCGCACGATCCTGGGGCGCACGATCACATTGGTGGAAAGCAACGCTCAGGCACATCTGGAGACCGCTCAAGAGGTGCTGCGGCGGCTGCTGCCGCACACGGGCAAATCGATCCGGGTGGGGATCACCGGAGTGCCGGGCGCGGGCAAAAGCACATTCATCGAAGCGCTGGGGATGATGTTGGTCAAGCGTGGGCAGCGTGTCGCGGTGCTGGCCGTTGATCCGAGCAGCTCAGTGACACGCGGCAGCATCCTGGGCGACAAAACTCGTATGGAACAGCTCGCGCGCGAGCAAAACGCCTTCATCCGCCCTTCACCGACTGGCGGAATGCTCGGCGGGGTGGCGCGCAAAAGCCGCGAGACGCTGCTGGTGTGCGAAGCAGCAGGTTTTGATGTGCTGCTGATCGAGACGGTGGGCACCGGGCAAAGTGAAATCACCGTTCGCTCGATGGTCGATTTCTTCCTGCTGCTGCTGATCCCCGGCGCGGGCGACGAACTGCAAGGGATCAAGAAGGGCGTGATCGAACTGGCCGACGCGCTGCTGATCAACAAGGCGGATGGCGACAACAAAAGCCGCGCGCTGGGTGCCCGCGCCGAGTATAACCGCGCGCTGCATTACCTCAGCCCGGCGACCCATGGCTGGAAAACCCGCGCCCACATCGGATCGGCGCTCACGGGTGAAGGCATCGCCGAGATGTGGGCTGTGATTGAAGATTTCCGCCGCCGGATGACCGAGTCCGGCGTGCTGGAGACGCGGCGGCGTCAGCAGTCGCGCGATTGGCTGCACACACTCGTCGAAGAGCAGTTACGCCACTACTTCTACGAACATCCTGCCGTGCGCGAACGGCTGCCGCAGATCGAGGCGGCGGTCATGGACGGCGATCTGCCGGTGACCTCAGCGGCGCGCGATTTGCTGAGCAAAATCGTGCAATCGACAAAGGACACACCCGACAGCTCTCATTGATCACTCGGTGGATCGCTCGGTGTGCTGCTGGCACGCAAGCGTTTGGGCAGCCAGCGCCCGACGATCCAGCCACCTGCGCCCGCGATGAGGAACGCTGCGATCACGACGGGGATGTTCAAGGCGGGTTCGTCATCCTCGCGCGTCACCACGACCGTCGGCTCATTATCCACCACTTGAACTTCGGCATGAATATCTGGCGGTAGGGTCGCAACTGGGATCCCGCCGCCGTTTGTGCCCACAATCGCGATCACTGCGCCCGCCGGGACGCCGTAATCCTGCCCGCTGCCATCTTCCAGCATGATACAGATTTCATACGTGCCGAAGTTCAGCGTCACATCGGCAAATTCCTCGCTGTTGCGGCTGTGCAGCTCACGGTTGATCCAAAGCTGCCAGTAGATCTCGCCGTTGGCAGGCGGGGCATTTGCCGTACCCACCACGACGGTGAGGAAATTGCTGTCGATCACGTCGTCATCGGGTTCGATGAAACGGATCGAAGGCGCACGCACATCGTCGAGATCGGCGGCGGGGTTGGTCATCAATTGGGAACAGTGATCGATCAAGGGATGCGCTGGCGGTGCCGCATTCAGCGCGCCATTCGGCCTGATATTTGGGGAAATAGACAGCAGCACCGCGATGATCAGCGCCGCGAACTGCCGTCGATTGATTAGATATGCGTTCGTCACAGGAGCACCTACTCGGTCGATAGCGCTATGGTTGAGTTTTGATTGTAGCGAAAAGTGCAGATGGGTGCGGAATTTCGTCAGTCATGATGCAGCCGGCCATTGATACAAAAAGCCCCACAATTCACGGCTGCATACGGTGAACTGTGGGGCCAGCGCTTCATCCCAAACTGGCTGCCAGCGGCATAGGCATAGTTACGCTGCTGCGGACAGTGCGATGAGCAACGCGCGTACCGCCCTACTCAGTGCTTGACTGACTCGGGCGGCACTCGCAGCAATTACTTAGCGATCCGCGCAATCCATCAGAACCCAGGCAGTTCCGCAGCCGGGGCTTCGATGGCCGGGTCGGCGTTGTCGGCGACGGTCACGATGGCGGTGTAGTCGGTGTAGCCACCATCCTTATCCATCACGCGCCCAACCGCCGTATACACCCCGGCGTTCGGGTACACGCAGTCAATCATCGGGGACAGGCTGTCGCGGTGCTCAAACAACCCATCGCTGTTGCAGTCAACCGCGAAGGTGAAGCCGACAGCAGTATCAATCGAGCTGGGGTCAAAGACGTTGCCGAAGCCGAAGGTTGCCGCCCCACCCGGCACAATCACGCCGGATACGTTGGCGAAGCTCGCCGTCGGTGGCACGTTGACGATTTCCAGATCGAAGCTGGTCTCCCGTGTCTCGCCGCTCTCCACAGCCTCGGCAGTGATGGTCACCGTCTGCGGATTGGGCAGACTATCCGGCGATTCAAACGTCCATGTCCACGTACCGTTACCGTTATTGACGATGTTGCCAACGCTTGCGCTCAGCGTCACATCACGGTTGACCGTGCCGCCGTTGGTCGCCAGCGCACCCTCGTCCACAACCATTGCCATGTTGTTCGGGTTCGCCGCGTTCTGTGTGTCGGTGAGCACGAACGCGAATTCGTTCTGGAGCATGGTGGCGGCACTCAGATCATCGTCATCAAGCTCAGTAGTCACCTGGACATTATCGAACTGAACGATGGTGGGCGTGGCCCCCCAGTGCCCGGTAGCGAACAGACCCACTGTCAGCACTTCGTCAGCGTCATCCCCAAACTCGAGGGGGATTTGCGCGACCTGCGTCCAGTTCACACCGTCGGCTGATACATAAGCGGTGATCTCTTCCTCATCGCGGGTCATGCGCATCCAGGCGTTGGGCAGTGTGAATTCGCCGCCGTACGTGTTGTTCAGGAAGTTGTACTGGAAGTTGTAACCGTTGCCCGGCGTGACAGCCAGCAGCGCATACGGAGCCAGCGGATTAGCCGACTGCTTGATCATGATACCTGCCTTGGCCCAGCCGCTGCTGGCACTCTGCGAGGTGACGCGGGCGATAATCTCGCCTTCTTCACCCAGTGGCTGCCAGACGTAGTGGAAGGTATCGTTGACTGTCCAGATGTCACCCGCACCGACTTGCAGCGTGAAGACATCACCGTTCAGGCTGGCCGAACCGGGGCTGGCGGGTGTGCCCACATCCTGGCTTGTCCACGGCGCGGGCACCTGGCTGACAGGCGGTGCCACCGTGATCGTGACCGTCGCTTCGTTGCTGTCGTCTTCGCCATCGTTCGCGGTGAAGGTGAACGTGTCGATGCCGTTGAAACCGAGGTTCGGGGTGTAGGTCAGATCCGGCGCGGTGCCGCTGAGCGTCCCATTGGCGGGCTGCGTCACGATGGTGTACGTGAGTGCCTGCGGCCCGTCCGCATCGCCGACGGCCAGCGTGATGTCAACCGGAGTATCAGCATCAGCGCTCACATCCAGATCATCGGCCTGCGGCGGGATGTTGGTGGGCGTCGTCGAGACACTGACGTTATCAAAGCGCGCTGTCCCCAGTTCGCCGTAGTGCCCGGTCGTGAACAGACCGATGGTGACATCCGCCGTCATCGGGATGGTGGTCTGGGCCACCTGAGTCCAGGTCACGCCGTCGGTGGAGGTGAACGCCGTGATGACATCGCCCGTCCGCGAGAGACGCAGCCAGGTATCCGGCAGCGTGAACGGCCCAGCCCCGATGTCGCTGAGGAAGTTGTACTGGAAGTGCAGCCCGTTACCCGGCGTCGCCGCCAGCATCGCGTACGGTGCCAGTGCCTCAGCCGATTCCTTGATCATGACACCGGCCTTAGCCCAATCGCTGTCCGCGTTCTGAGCGGTGATGCGTGCGGTGATCTCACCGTCGCCATTCAGCGGTTGGTAAACATAGTGGAACACGTCGTTAACGCCCCAGATGTCGCCCGTGCCGCTCTGAAGGACGAACTGATCTTCATTGAAGCTCGCCGAACCCGCCGGGTCGGGGGTGCCAATATCCGTGCCCACCCAGGGAGCGGGCAGTTCGCTGGCTGGTGTCGTCACTGTGATCGAAACCGTCGCGGTGTTGCTGTCGGCCAGCCCGTCGTTGACCGCAAAGGTGAACGAGTCCGGGCCGAAGTAGCCCACGTTCGGCGTATAGGTCAAATCCGGCGCGGTGCCGCTGAGCGTCCCGTTGGTCGGCTGCGTCAAAACGTTGTAAGCGAGCGGATCTGGCCCGTCGGGGTCGCTGGCTTCCAGCGTGATGGCGGCGGCAGTATCGATGGGCGTCACCACTTCAGCATTCAGCGCCACAGGTGCCGCATTGCCCAGATCGGTGTTGACCATCACGTTGTCGAACGTCGCGGTCGCGGCCAAGCCCCAGTGCGCCGACACAAACAGACCGACCGTTACATCCGGCTGCATCGGCACGAGCACCTGGCCGATTTCCGTCCACGTCACGCCGTCTGCGGAACTCGCCGCAGTGATCGTGTCGCCCAGGCGGGTCAAACGCAGCCAGGTATCCGGGAGTGTGTAGGCCCCACCCGCGATGTCATTGAGGAAGTTGTGATGGAAGCGCAGCCCATTGTCCGGCGTGGCGGCCAGCAGTGCATATGGCGCGAACGGTTCCGCCGACTCCTTGATGATGATGCCAGCCTTAGCCCACTCGCTGTCCGCGGTCAGGCTGGTGAGGCGCGCAATGATCTCACCGTTGCCGCTCAACGGCTGGTAGACGTAGTGCAGATCGTCGTTGAGGCCCCAGACATCGCCCGTGCCCGCAGTGACCGTGAAGACATCGCTTTCGAAGCCCGCGTCACCTTCCGGAACTGGATCACCGATGTCCTGATGCACCCAGGGTGCGGGCAGCGGCGCAGCCCCCGGATCAACCTCAATCGTGACGGTGGCGGTGTTGCTATCGGCAGCCCCATCGTTGGCGTTGAAGGTGAATGTGTCGGTGCCGATGAACTCGAGGTTCGGGGTGTAAATCAGGTTCGGCGCGGTACCGTTGAGCGTGCCGTTGGCCGGCTCGGTCAAGACGTTGTAGGTGAGCGGCTGCGGCCCATCCGAATCGCTGGCGGTCAGCGCGACGGCGACGGGCGAGTCACTGGTCGTCGCGGTCATGACATCCTCCGCGACGGGCGGAATGTTGACCGTCTCATCCGAGACACTCACATTGTCGAAGTACGCGGTGCTGAGCAGGCCAGCGTCGTGCGAACCCACCATCATACCGATAGTGACATCGTCTGCCATCGGGATATCGGCGCTGCCAACCGACTGCCAGCTCACCCCATCCGCCGAGACATACGACGTGATGGTATCGCCAGAACGAGTCAGGCGCACCCAGCCGTTCGGGAAGGTGTACGGGCCACCTGCGGTCGAATTCGAGTAGTCCCACTGGAAGGTGGTGCCATTTTCCGGCGTGACGGCCATCAGCGCGTAGGGCGCAAACGGATCCAGCGACTCACGGATCATCACACCCGCTTTGGCCCAGGCGTTCGTGTTGGTCTGCGACGTGACGCGCGCGATGATCTCGCCGTCGCCGGAGAGTGTCTGGTAAACATAGTGGAACTGATCGTTGACCAGCCAAATGTCGATGCCTGCGCCTTCCAGCACGTAAGTGTCGCTGGTGGAGAGGTAGCGCGCAGCACCCGCGCGTTCCGGCGCACCCACATCTGTGCTGACCCAGGGCGCGGGCAGCGGCGCGATCTCTTCGAAGAACGCGGTGTAACTGGTATCTACGCCCGGCGTGCTGATGGTCTGGGCTTGATCGCCGTCGTTCGACCAGTGCGAGAAGACATATTCTGTGTTGCCAATGTACTGCGGCGACGGCGCGTTCAGGTTGCGCAACACGCCCGTGACCGCCGTTTCCGTGAGCGAGCTGGTGAACGGAATGCCGTCAACCGTGAAGCGCAGCCCCGGAATGTTGCTGTTGACGTTGAGCTGGATCAGGTTCGGGTAGACGTTGGTCGAGGTCGTGCGCGACAGCCCTGCCGAGTCGGTCACCGTCAGGTAAACGCGATACCAGGTCGTATCGACATTATCCGGTACAGTCGGGATGTCGAACGTCCCGCTGCGCTGGCCGATCACTGGCTGGAAGAACGGGTGCGTATGATCGTCGTGGTGGAACACGAACAGCCACGAGAACGCGCTGTCCGGCAGGTTGCCATCTTCAGGGTCAAAACCGGTGCCGTCGAAAGCGATGGTGTCACCCGCGTCGTACAGGAAGCCTTCCAGCGGCGCGAGGATGGTCGGGGTCGGTGGTTCGTTACCCACCGTGATCATCATCGAACGTTCGCGGCTCTTGTCGCCGTCATCGACGGTCAGTGTCGCGGTGTAGATGCCGTTGGCGGTGTAGACGTGCGTCGGGTTGGGATTGGTGGAGATGTTGCCGTCGCCAAAATCCCAGTTGTAGTTGAGTGGGTCACCGTCCAGATCATAGGTACCCGCCGATGAGAAGTTCACCGTCAGCGGTGCCAGGCCAGCGGTCGGGTCGGCGTCCATCTCGACGATGGGCGTGCGGTTACCGCTCGAAGGCTGGATCACAAACAGCGCCCCCGGATAGATCGTCATGCCGTACAGGTTGCCGTCCGGCCCCTGCGTGAGCTGCACGACTGTGCCCGCATCGTCGTCGAACAGATTGTCCGAAATCACCGACGAATACTGCGAGTCGAACACCAAATAACGAATCCAACCACCGGTGTAGTCGCCGTAGAAGAACACACCATCATAGTCGGGGCCGAAGGCTTGGCCCTCGAAGATTTCAGCGGCGGTGATAGCACCACCATTGCGCGGCGCGTCGTCATGCGGGTAAGCGAAGATTGGGTTGACATAGGGGCAGCCGGTGCAGGGGCCTTCGACAAACGGCCAGCCATAGTTCGCGCCGCCTTCAACGATGACGACCTCTTCCCACAGGCTGCCGCCCACATCACCGACAATCGCGCGGCCATCCGGCAGGAAGTCGAAGCGGAAGCCGTTGCGAATACCATAGCCCCAAATCGATTCCAGCACGCCCGGCACACCCACAAACGGGTTATCCGCCGGAATCGTGCCATCGGGGTTGATGCGGTGGAGCTTGCCGTGAATGTTGCTCAGGTCTTGGGCGTTGGGGTTGATGACGTTGATACCCATCGACCAGTACAGCATCCCATCCGGGCCAAACCGCACCTCGCCGCCGTGATGCCAGATGTTCGACTGTTGGTTCGACTCAAGCAAAATCACCTCCGACGCCAGGTCGATGGTGTCGTTGATCATGGTCAAACGCGACAGGCGGTTGTAATTTGCCGCCGAGGTGTAAGAAACGTACAGATACCCGTTCTGCTCAAAGTTGGGGTCCGGCTCGATCCCCAGCAGACCACGCTCGTCCGCGCCTTCCGAGGGCAGCACCGCCAACGTGATGAGCGGTTCGGACTGCAAGACACCGTTAGCAAAAACGCGAATCGCCCCTGATTTTTCGGTGATCAGGATACGACCGTCAGGGAGAAACCGGAAAGCAGTCGGCTCATTCAAGCCGGTCACCAACTCCAGCTTCTCGAATGCCTCTGGCGGCGCAGCTTCGACGACCGCCACATCGCCTCCCGAAAGTGCCGGGGCGAGCAGCAGCAGGAGTGTGGCCACCAAGATGGTGAGTATGCGCAAGCGATGATAATTCATCTGTGGCTCCCAAATATGAATGCGATACAAAACATGAAATCGTGAAAGCACGGCCAAGTTGTCGGTGTCTTCGGTCTGTGCACTATCTTTGATGCGAAAACCTCCCGTCATCCTCAGTCATGCTCAACCACACAGCATATGAGCAAAGCGCGGCTATTGTACGAGAGTCACAACGATTGGGGGGATGATCGCACCGCGCCCGAAGTTTGGTGAAATACCTCCCTGTGTGTTGACCATGTTGCGCCCCCGGCGACGAAACCCGTCCCTCTGGCCTACGGGCTTCCCATCACGTTGTCAAACAATACCGTTTGCTCCCCCAACATAGAAGAATGGAGCTATTGACTACATAACTTTACAGCGAAATGGCGTCGATGTCGCAAAAACTAACGGATTTCAGAGGCTTATTTACGCGGCGGCCCGCACCTGAAGCTGATCTGAAAAGATACCGAAGTTTGTAAAAGTTTGGTCTTCGTTGCAGAAGTCTGTGCTATAACAACGCTGTCGTTCAATTCTTCTATGTGTAGCGTCTTTACAGCAATTCACGACATAGCATTATTTTTAACGTGTTGGTGAAGGTTTGCTACTTCCGCTTGTGAAAAAGGTGATTGCCTGACCAACGGCACCCCATTGTAGCGGAATACCCTGCCAACCGGGGCAATAGTCAGGATTGTAATACTTGTATAGGCGTCAACAGCATCATTGCGGCAGGTAGCGCATTCATTATTGGAGGGTGAGTTGAACATCGTAAAGCGGACACAACGCACGAACAGCCGAGATGGACGAATTTTAGCGCTTGCGCTGCTGGCAATTGTCTTGTCCGTCGCGAGCTACATCATTTTCTTCAACCAGGGAACCGTCCTGGGCAACCCAGACTCCTGGGCGCGGCTCTTGATCGCACGGAAAGTGGTCGATAGTTGGACGCCTGGGTTCGCACAGCTTGGCGGGGTGTGGCTGCCGCTGACACACATCGGTTCGCTGCCATTCATCGGCAGTGACTTCATGTACGAAACCGGGCTGGCGGCCAGCATCATCTCGATGGTGTCGTTTGTGTTCACCTCAATCTACCTTTATAAGCTGCTGGTCGCGCTCACGGGTGATAAGAACGCTGGGTTGTTGGGTGCGTTCATCTTCATGATCAACCCCAACATGCTCTACCTGCAATCCACCCCCATGACGGAAATGCCGCTGTATCTGACGATTGTCGCGTCAAGCTTCTACCTGGTGCGTTACATCCAGGACCCAGATCAGCGGATTGGCTCGTTGTTCTGGAGCGGCTTGTTCATCGCTGCGGGCACACTCATCCGCTACGAAGCCTGGCTGCTGCTGCCGGTGCAAGGCATGTTGATTCTGTTTGTGCTGCTGGTGCGCCGCTTCCGCTTCCGCAAGATTGAATCGCACATCATCTACTGGGCCTATTGGGCAGGCTTCGGCGTCGCCGTCTGGTTCCTGTGGAACCTCGTCATCTTTGGCGACCCGCTGCACTTCCAGCGCGGTGAATACGCCCAGCCATCGCTGTGGGTCACCAACGAGATCACAATGGGCAGCCTCAATCTGTCCTTCATGACCTACTGGCTGGCGACGCTCGCCAATGTCGGCCCCATTTTGTATCTAGGCATTCTCGCTTTAATCCTGTATCCGCTGAGTTCGCGGCTGCGGCTCGCCACCCTGGTCCCGCTGACATGGGTCGCCATTTTCCCGGCGTTCGTGCTCATGCTGTATCTGGGTCAGCGCCCGCTGCGCGTGCCTGAATTGACGGACACCATGTACAACGTGCGCTTCGCGCTGGTGATGGTGCTGCCGGTAGCGGTCGCCATCGCTTACATCAGCCGACGCCGTTGGTGGTTGCAGTCGGCGTTTTCGGCGCTGGCAGTGCTTTCGACGGCTTACCTCGTTTTGTCCGGCAACATCATCAACGTCAACGAGGCCATCCAGAATACCACTGCCAATGTCTATCTCGAGCAAGTCGAGGCCGCCAACTGGCTTGAGGAAAACTACGATGGTCGCCCCATCCTGCTCGAGTCGTTTGGGAATGAAGGCCTCCTGTTCGAATCCAACATTTCCATGCGCCGCCTGATCTACGAAGGCACCTACCAGATTTGGGACCGGGCGCTGGACAAGCCGCAGGCCTATGTGGACTGGATCGTGATGCGTCATTCGGGGGTGCAAGACGAGGACGGTAACCTGCTGGGCGACCGACTGTGGCGTGATGTGCGCACCCAAGAAGATTTCCTCGAGAACTTCAAGCTCGTATACAACACTGGCAGCGTCGAGATTTATATGTCCGTCAAACCGACGGTCTGATCAACCTCATCATCTTTAATCTTTTTATCGCTCATCTATGCTCTGAATGAGGGGGTGTACCGTGAACTTGAATGCGACTTATCGCACCAAACGCCGCTACAAACAAACCGAACTGATGCCAGACATGAGCGCGCGCAGTCAGGTGAGCCGGGGTCAGCTCATCTTCCTGGGGGCCACCATCGCCCTGCTGATTCTGGGGCTGCTGCTGGGCATTAGCCTGCTGGCGTATTTCACCGCGTTTGTGGCGGTTGCCAGCTTGATCTACATCGCTACCATGTCATTTGACATTTTCCTGAGCGCATCGTCGCTGCGCAACCCCATGCACGAGATCACGCCCAAGCAGTTGCGCCAGTTGAACTACGATGACCTGCCGTCATATTCGGTGCTGATCGCGCTCTACAAGGAAGCTGACATCGTCGAGTCGCTGGTGAACAACCTGACGAAAATCGTCTACCCACGCCGTAAGCTGGAAATCATGCTGCTGCTGGAAGAGGACGATGACGAAACCATCAACCGCGTTAACGAGATCGAACTGCCGCCGTACATCCATGTCGTGCTGGTGCCCGAATCGCAGCCGCGCACCAAGCCGAAAGCGCTCAATGTGGGGTTGCAGCAAGCACGCGGTCAGCTCTGTGTGGTGTACGATGCCGAGGACTTCCCAGATCCGTACCAGTTGATGAAGGCCGCTTACATTTTCAGCCAATCTGGGCCAGAAGTGGTGTGCTTGCAGGCCAAGCTCATCTATCACAACGCCGAAACCAACCTGCTGACGCGCTTTTTCGCGGCGGAGTACTCGAAATTCTTCCACCTGACCATTCCGGGGCTGGGCAAGCACAAGCTGCTCATCCCGCTGGGCGGCACCTCCAACCACTTCAAGACGAATGTGCTGCGGCGGATTGGGGCGTGGGATCCGTACAACGTCACCGAAGACTGCGATCTGGGTGTGCGCATCGCACGGCTGGGTTACCGCGTCGAATCATTCCACTCGCTGACGTTGGAAGCGGCCAACTCGGTGCCATTGAGCTGGATCAAGCAGCGGTCGCGTTGGATCAAAGGCTACATGCAGACGTATCTGGTGCACATGCGCAATCCGGTGCGCCTCTTCCAGGATTTGGGCTGGCGCAAGTTCCTCAGCTTCCAGCTCACCATCTTCGGGACGCCCATCACCATGCTGATGAATCCCATCTTCTGGACGCTGACGCTGCTTTACATTCTCACCCGTGCCAGCTTCATTGAAGTCGCCTACACCCCCATTGTGATGGCGGTCGGCATCATCACAATGATTTTCGGCAATTTCGTCTTTATCTTCTTCATGCTCACTGGCGCGATGTTGCAGCGTGAACACAGCAGCGTGAAATGGATGCTGCTGTCACCCATCTACTGGGCGATGATGAGTATCGCCGCCTGGAAAGCGCTGTACCAGTTGATCTTCAAGCCGCACTACTGGGAGAAAACTCAGCACAAGCATGTTGAGTTGGGCAACGGTGCAGCCACCGAAGCCATGTGGGAGTTCAACGCGCCGTCCGCGACCGTCGAGGCGCGGCCCGCCGAACATCAGAAGACCGCTTAGCGGTACCACCAATCTCAGCCGGGCACGCAAGTTTGGTTCATACGTGCAAAGCATTGCAAGTTTATCTATAACCATATTGTTATCTGCGCATATCGCCCGTCATTGATCACTGGCGGCAGCGCAAAACCCAATGGAGAGGAAGTGCTGAGATGTTCAAGAATATCGCGTTGGTCGTGATCAGTTTGGTGGTGAGTGGTGTCTTTGTCGCGCTTGCACTGCGCGGGGTGCCGGTCGAAGAAGTGCTGGCAAATATCGGCCAGGCAAATCCCTTCTGGGTCATTATGGCAATCGCGCTCGGCGTCGTTGCGGTGTGGACGCGCGGCATCCGCTGGCGCGGGTTGCTCAACTACAAAGTGTCGCAGAACCGTGCGTTCTACATCGTCGGCATCACCTACTTGCTCAACCTGCTGCCACTGCGCGCCGGTGAGGTTGCCCGCAGTTTGCTGGCGCGGCGCGAAGGCGTGCCGTTAGCGACGGCAGCGACCAGCATCATTGTGGAACGCCTGCTGGATACACTGCTGGTCGTGGTGATGCTGTCGGTGTCGGTGTCGCAGCTCCCGAACATCCCCGACTCGGTCTCGACCTCGGCGCTGTTGTTCGGCGTCGCTGGTATCGCGGCGGCCATCACCGGCATCTTCATGGCGAAGTATCGCGGCTTCAGCATGCGCATTCTGGCTGTGGTCGAAGCCCGACTGACCTTCCTGCAGCGCTTCAATCTATCCAAGCTGCTGGAACAGGTGCTGGATGGCCTGCAACCGCTCACCGAGCCGCGTCGTCTGGCGCACGCCATCGGTTGGACGCTGATTTCGTGGACGTTCTCCGTGCTGATGTTTTACGCCCTGCACCTGGGCTTGTCGCTGAGCGGGCCGGATGCGATGGTCAACAGCGCGCTGGGCACGGCCCTGGCTTCGTTCAGCATCGCTATCCCCGTCAGCGTCGCCTCGATTGGGCCGTTCCAGGGTGCGGTGCGCCTCGCGGGTGAAATGGTGGGGCTGGCGTCAGTGCAGGCGATTTCGCTCGGCTTCATCTTGCACGGGGTTGCGGTAGCATCGTACATCATCACGGGCGTCATCGGGATCATTGCGCTGGGCGTGGGTGTCTCGGATTTCGTGGACAACCTTCAGAAGCGTGTCACGCCTGTGCAGCAATCGACAACACCAGTGCAAAGCTAAACTTTCCGCCGCACTTGACCTAACTAAATACCCTGGTGCCCGGCTGATTTGCAAGGATCAGCCGGGCTTTTTGTTTGATCGGCATGGGCCTCCCATGCCTTGACAAGCCCCGTCAAAGTGGCTACGCTTGCGTCGATCTTCGCTGTGCTGCGCTGTCTGGACAGCGGATATGCAGGATCGATCCTCGAGCAAGCTTAGGCTGACGTCAATTACCACCCGCTAAAGTAGGTGGCTTGCCCCTGACTCCCAGGAGTCGGTGCTTGAGGGACGATTGACTGGCGTCCCATCTCAACCAAGTCCTTGCCTGATTGAG
>JAADYY010000627.1 GCA_010092805.1 Chloroflexota bacterium
CCGGTCAACCCCTCCGAAATGGAAGTCAGGCCAGATGTCAAATCACCGGACATATCATCCAGCGAAAAGCCCCCCTCACCGCCTGCACGCGCCAGTTCGCCCAAACCGCCACCTTCACCCGCCCCACCGCTGCGGCTCAGTGGTGTGCCGGGCGTGTAACCACCGCGATACGGCCCCAAATGGGTGGGGAAATACCAGGGTGGAATCGAGACGTTGCGGGTCCCCTCAAACTGCCGCACCCACGTCTTTTCCAGGCCGAACGCCACCGCATACGGCAGGTACTGATCAAAGCGTGATGCAGCACTTTCTACGTCATCATAGGCCGTTAAGTTGCGCAGATAGGCCATGAATGCGCGCCACTTGGCGGCCTCTTCCGCACCCTTGCGGGTTTTGGCGGGCATGTTGGGCGCGGCGATCAACATGGCAATAGACGCCACGCCAATCGCCATCGGCAGGCAAAAAATGGCCGGGGTGAAGTCCCATTCCAGGAAAATGATGAGGAAGATCAGCCCGAACGCCGCCGCAAACAACGTCATCCCAACGCCCTGCCAGAAGGCGCGTGTTGTCTGCGGGCTGGCGTTGAAGAAGTCATCATGCACCATCTCCCGGTACAGATCGCGCTGAATGTGCGGGATGACGGCATAAAATTGCTCACGCAGCGAGGCGAATGTGCGTTCCATGCGCGCCCCACTGAACACATTATCGACGAAACGACGCTCAAACGAACGCAAATCGTCCAGCGGCTTATCGGTGCGTTTGAATGTGTAATCACGGTTGGTGCTCAGCCCGAACACCGCCGGGGACTGCGTTTCCTCAATCACAAGGTAGCCGCGATTGCCGAGATCCAAGGCAGTGGACATCACATCGCGCACATCGGCGCGCTCATCAACCAGCGACCCAGCCACCGCAGGCGGCAGATCCGACGGCGGTGCCGACAGATGTTCCGGCACCGGCCCAATCTGTGGATCAGTGCCGCGCGTGCGCCACAGCGTGAACGCCAACAGCGGCCCCCCTACCGTGATCAACAGCGACACCAGCAGCACCACCACCGTGATGATCGGCAGCACATTTTCTTCAAAAGCCCGCTGCGCGTCAAAATCGCTCTGCCAGGCGGCCATACGCGCATCCGGGTCGTGCGGATACTGCACGCGCACGCTGAGCATCTCGTTGGGGCCAACCCCAGCGGTCGCCTCGATAACCACCGTCTCACCGTTGACCTGAATCGTAGTGGGCGCGCCGAATGTCTCAATGGGGTCGATACCCTCGCGCGGCCCAAAGCCGTCCGGCAGCATGACCGTGATGGTGCTGCTGAGAATCGGGAAGCCGAAATGCTCTTCGGGGATCGCATCCCACCACAGTTGATCGCCACCTTCATACACACGCAGCGCACCATCCACCGTGTAGGTGATCTCGAAGGTTTGGCTGGCATCGGTAATTGGCTGGCCAAACACATACTGAAGCGCCACTTCGCCGCCGGCGCGCCGAACGCAGTATGTGCCCGTCTGCTGTGAGCAATTGTTGACGAGCGGTACACCCGCTTCGCGCACCTCGATGTTACGAATATTTTCCAGCCGGTTCAGCGGAATCACCGCCGACCCGAAGCGAAAAGTCCCATCAAAAGTGATGGTGTAGCTTTCGGTAACATCAAAGCGGTTGGCCGCCGTATCAACGTTATCGATGCGCACATCCCAGCGCTCCCACACCAACGAGCGTCCCTCTTGCCCTACCACCGGGATCGCCAAGCCACTTAACAGCACGACAGCGATCAAGGCTGTGATCCACCGTCTGCGCATGATGCCCTCCCCTCGTATACCGTTTAAACGAATCGCCATTATTTTCCATTCGTCCCGCGCCAGACCGATCCATAATAAATTCACGGGCGGTGTCAAACACAACGTAGTGTTCAGCGCTCCGGCTGTTTCATCCGCCTGGCCACATTTGAGGTATCCGGGCGGCGTTGTGACACCCAATCGGACTGCGCCGGAATGTTATAAGTGCTGTCTAGCCGTTCCACGCGAGCAATACGCTCAAGGTTGAACCCCCGCACTTCCCCGGAAATGCTGTCCAACCCGATAATATAGAGCACGCCATTGAGCTTCGGCTTGACGACGTAAGTCGAAAGATCACCCACCCGCAGCCGCTGACCATCACGGTTGCGGTACCACACGCGCAGCTTGTGCCGGTCTGCCCAGGCCCGCACAATGATCTCGAGGCGCTGTTCATGGGAAGCGGCTGCATCGCCATTCGCTGAGCGTTTCGCTAATATCCGCGCATAATCCGCGATGGGGTGCGGGAGTGTTTTTGTCAGCTTGTGCAACGCCGTCGCTAAATGGCTGTTTGGGCGGCGTGACGCCAGCGCAGCGGCCATCACCAGCGCAACCAACTCGTCCAGGCTCAAGCGCACAGTCGCCAGGTAGCGTTCACGATCCAGGTAAAAGCGCCCATCCTGCTGGCGGATCGGGACTCCACCCTCATCTAGCAGCGACAAGTCACGGTAGATTGTCCGGCGGTCAACACCGCAAGCTTCCGCGATCTCGACCGCCCGCAAGCCAGCCACATTTTGCAACAGAATGTGCTCAATTGCCGCCAGCCGTTCCGCCCGGTTCGTGAGCCGAGTAGCCATGGCTTCCACCCCTCATCATCGATCAAGGGGCAGTATAGCATCATTCAATATTGCGTGCTGTCGCGTTACAACACGGCTCAACACGCGGCTTCAGTTGGCGATAGCCGGTCGCGTTGGGCGCGGTGTGTTGGTGCGCAGCGGCAGCCCCAACGGCTCCAGAGTCAGAGTCGATGTGCGTGTCGGCGGCGGCGTGGGTGTCGGCGACATCGTCGCCGGCGGCGGCGCGACCGGAATGATCACGGGCTGCGCGGTCGCAGTCGGCGACACAGGTTCAGAAGTGGCGGCTGGCAAAGCTGGCACCTCCGCCATGCGCATGATACGCAGCGCTAGCTGATCGGCAAGCGGAGGCAGTTCTACCCGCAGCACCCCATCTGCGCCAACCCGGTGCAACGCCTCGCCGATCACCTCACCAGTCAGCGGCTGCCAGATCTCAACGGTGTAACGCCCGGAAGGCATCCGGTCAAGCCGGTAACGGAATGTCAGCGGCGTTGGCACAATGCCAGCATTGACGTTTCCCCACGTGTAATCGCGGTGCAACAGCCATGCGGCGGCCACCCCAGCCTCGCTATCGCGCAGGGTGAGCACCCGCACAGGCATCACCAAATGTTCCACCTCCACATAATCGATCTCCAGCCAATCATCGCCCGTGTTATCCAGGAGAATATCATGCTCGCCAGCGAGCAGCGGCACCCGCAGCGCGACATCGCCACCGCCGGGCCGGACAATCATTTCGGCGCTGCGCTGCCCGTCAACTTGCACAAACAGGCGTGCCATCGCCCGTTCCGAAACCGTCGAGATCCCCACCTCAAAATAGGTGTCGCGTGGTGCGGTCACCCGGTAACGCTGGGGCTGGCGACGCTGGCTATTGTAGAGTGTCCCATACAGATACGCCGACACCTGTTCCACACCGGGACGCACCCCATCCTGCGCGATCAGTTGTGTGGCCCGCTCCGCGGACGGCTCGAACAACCGTCGGTTGAAGCCATCGAAGCGCAGTGCGTCATAAAGATTCGCGTTGGTCGTGTATAGGCCGGCTTCCGCTGGCTGAAGATTGAGATTCGCCCAATCGATCCCGGCGCTGAAAGCCGCCAACGCCGTATAATGACGCTGCAAGCCCTGCGGCACAATGTACGTATCCCCCCACTCACTCATCCCGCTGCCCGCCGACCCCGACAAGGCCGCCGCCCACAAGGTCGTTTGCAAATGGATGCCGTCCGGGTCGGCGGCGGTCGGTGCATACCAGGGGTTGAGCGAAAAGCCCGTCAGCAATGAGGGTGATGGGTTGACCTGCGCGCTGCGCCGCAGTGGGTCGAGTACACCCGCCACTTGATCAACAGCCGCTTCCAGCGGCAATTGTTGATAGAAGCGCGCCTGCGTGAAATCCAGGAGCGGATTGGCAGCAGCGCTTGGGCTGAACGCGCGGCTTCCAGAGGTGATTAGGTGTCGATCTTGATCGATCTCGCGCAGGTATTCAGCCATCGACTGCACCCACGAGTCCATCAACTCCGGCGCGTAATTGGCTGTACTGTCGATCTCATCGACGATTTCCCAAGCGAAGATCTGCGGGCTGTAACCCCAGCGCGCCACGATGTAACGCAGCCGCCGCTGGAACAACTCACGCACCCGCTCGCTGTAAAAGAACGCGCCCGGCCCGCTCAACGGCCCACCATTGAGGACACTGTAGGCGTGGTCCGACCAATCGATGTTGGCCGCCGGGGAAAGCAAATTGTCAGGGATGACTAGCGGCGGATCGGTGTATGTCCCCGCCGCCTGATGCCACAGCAAGACCACTTGCAGCGCAATCCCGTGCTCGGCGGCAGCCTCCAGGATCGCGTCCATGCGTGCAGCCTCCGCCTGCGACTCACGGTAATCGCCGGCCTCACCCTGCCACTCCAACCCAATAAACCAGGGCACATCAATGTACAGGCGCGCATAATTGCCGCCCGCCGCCGCTAACGCTTGCAGCCACTCGCGGTAAGCATGCAGCCCGCCCGCGCCTTCCCACGACCATTTGAGGTTGTGGCCGATGGGAAAGTAGCTCCGGCCATTGTCGTACTGGAAATACCGTTGGTTGGGGCTGACATCAATAAACCCAGGCCGCCCCGATGGAATCACATCGATTTGCCCAGACTCCGCCTGCACCACCTGCCCATCATCAAGTACCTGAAGCGCATACGTCCATGTGCCAACTGCATCCGGCGCGAACCGCACCTGCCACATCGGCGGGCCAACCGGGCGCAGATCCTCGGCGGTGCATGGCGGTGGGCAGACATCCTCATGCGGCTGCATCCAGAATCCGGGAATCACACGCTGATCGCCGCCTGGGGCGTTGAAGATCGCCCGCAGTTCAATATCCGCCGGATCAAACGGGTTGCTGTAACGGGCTGGGTCAATGTCGATGGGCAGCGTCAGGGGTGCAAACACCTCATGTTCGCCGAAGAACACAGACTCAGGCGTAATTTCTTGCGCGCCAGCGACGACTAAATGGAGGGTCAACGCACCCAGCAGCGCAAGCATTGCGAACAGAAGCGAGCGTTTCATTGAGTTAGTAGGATTCATATCAAGCATTCTAACCAGTCATCCGAGACTAGACAACGCTCACGCGGCTGTTACAGTTCGTTAAGGTAAGTGACCTACATTCGCA
>JAADYY010000628.1 GCA_010092805.1 Chloroflexota bacterium
CGCGAATACTTCCTACGCGAGCAGATGAAAGCGATCCAGCGCGAACTCGGACAGATGGACCCGATCCAGCGCGAGATTGCACAAATACGGGACCGGATCGACGCGAGCGGCATGCCGGAACGGGTGCACGCCAAGGCCGTCGAAGAGCTCGAACGGCTCGAAGTTATTCCGTCCGCCGCGCCCGAATATTCGGTCATCCGCACCTATATTGACTGGCTGCTCGACCTGCCCTGGACCGAAATGACCGAAGACAACCATGATCTGCGGCAGGCGGCGCGCACGCTCGAAGATAACCACTATGGCCTGCCTCGCGTCAAAGAACGCATCCTTGAATTTATCGCGGTGCGGCAGCTCGCTGGTCCGCGCCACAAGTCGCCGATCATCTGCTTCGTTGGGCCGCCGGGGGTGGGCAAAACCAGCCTGGGCCGCAGCATTGCCGAAGCGCTGGGCCGCAAATTTGCGCGCCTTTCGCTGGGTGGTGTGCACGATGAGGCCGAAATTCGCGGGCACCGGCGCACCTATATCGGCGCGCTCCCAGGGCGGATTATCCAGACCATGAAAGACTCGGGCAGCATCAACCCGGTATTTATGTTAGACGAAGTTGACAAGATGGGGCACGACTTTCGCGGCGATCCGGCAGCCGCGCTGCTCGAAGTGCTCGACCCCGAGCAGAACAACACATTTAGCGACCACTACCTCGATGTGCCCTATGACCTGAGCAAAGTGATGTTTATTACCACGGCCAACCTGCTTGACCCGATCCCCGATGCGCTGCTCGACCGCATGGAGGTGATCGAGATTCCGGGCTACACCGAAGAAGAGAAACTGCGCATCACGCAGAAATTCTTGATCCCCAAACAGAAAGAAGCCCACGGTCTGGCAGGAGAGACGCTGCGCTTCAGCGAAGCGACCATCCGCCAGTTGATCCGCGCCTACACCTACGAAGCAGGCGTGCGCAACCTGGAGCGGGAGCTTGGCGCGATCTGCCGCAAGACGGCGCGCCGGATTGCCGAACAGCGCCGCTATGCCCATCTGGTTCGCCCCTCGCTGCTCGAAAAATACCTCGGGCCGCCTCGCTTCACCCACGGCATTGTGGAGGAGCAAGATGAGGTGGGCGTGGCGACGGGTATGGCCTGGACGCGCAATGGGGGCGACACGATGTCGGTCGAGGTGACGCTGATGGATGGCAAGGGCGGCCTGACGCTGACCGGGCAGCTTGGCGATGTGATGCAGGAGTCGGCACAGGCGGCGCTGTCATATGCGCGGGCCAACGCCCGTGTGTTGCGCATCGATCCGAAGCGCTTTGAGAAGGTCGATATTCATATTCACGTGCCCGAAGGAGCGGTACCGAAAGACGGGCCGTCGGCAGGCATTACGATCGCTACGGCGTTGGTGTCCGCCTTCACCGGGCGCATGGTGCACCGCGATGTGGCTATGACTGGCGAAATCACGCTGCGCGGTCGGGTGCTGCAAGTCGGGGGCATCAAAGAAAAGGTGCTCGGGGCATATCGCGCTGGCGTTACCACGGTGATCCTGCCGACTGAGAACGAGCGCGATGTAATCGAGGTGCCGCGCCAGGTGAAGCGCAAGCTGGCGTTTATTTACACTCGCCATATGGATGAAGTGCTCGAACACGCGCTGCTGCCGCCGCAGAAGCGGCCCCGGCGCGAAGCCCAGAAGATGGATGCGGAGGCAAAAAGTCAGCAGAGCAACGGCGCGCCGCAGCAGCCGGAGCCTGCGGACAAACGTGCCCAAGGCTGAACCCTGGGGCTGATCCAGGTTCGTATGCCCCCCAACCCCCTGGCCAATCCTAGCGGCGCAACACCTGCTGCACCAGGAAGGCACCACTCAACGCAAGCGACCCGATACCCACCGGAAACGCACACAGCAAGTTGATGATAATCCCATCTATCGGCGGCGTCTGTTGTTCCAGCACAGCCACCTGCGGGTCCGCCCGGTCATAGCGCACTGCCAGGGTCGTGGCGTCCGCAATCTGGAGAAACAATGCATCTCGAATGCGTTCGCGGTTGGTCAGCCGCACGGTCTCCCCCTCCGGCGTGACGGCTTCGTACTCGTAGGCGGCGAAGTACTGCGTTCGATCCGCATTTGCGTCGTAGAGTCGTTCGATCTCGATCACATCGGCCTGCACTGCCACCCCTTCGCGCTGAAGAGTTGTGATCTGATTGAAAGCGGCGATGTCGCGCTGCAACGCCGACACGCCGACTACAAGGGCAAGCCCGCCCAGCAGCAGAAAAAAGAGCGTAGCGAGGATCGCCATGATTCGAGGGAGTTGTACACGCTGTACCGTCATACCATCTCCTCCTCATTCAGGTCATCCATGTGGCAGATGACTCCCAGTTGACTTGTGTCATTAACCATTTTAACAGCCTCATCGCTGCTTACGTAGCTGAACAAAGCTACCCGGATCATAACTCTCCACCACCGCCGCCAGCCTAGCGCCCCACCTGCACCCGCGTCTCCACATAATCATCCTCCCGCGGCGACCCCTCCGCATCCCACATCTCCTGCCGACTGCCCTTGCGCGGGTCGCGCTGCCAC
>JAADYY010000121.1 GCA_010092805.1 Chloroflexota bacterium
ACGATCCGTTGTGGCGTGGGCGGCGTGTGTGGGGCGAAGTCCACGACGAGAACGCGAATGGTGTCGGCGGGGTGGCTGGGCACGCGGGCTTATTTGCCAGCACCCGTGACATCGCGCGCTTTGGGCAGGCCTGGCTCACAGGCGACCCGCGCTTAGGAATTGAGGTGGCGCTGCATGAGGCCGCGACGACTCAACAGGCGGCGACCGGGCCAGAACTGCGCGGCCTGGGCTGGATGCTGAAATCGCCGGAAAATTCATCCGCTGGCGATACCTTCAGCCCCACAGCCTACGGCCACACCGGCTTCACGGGCACCTCGCTGTGGATCGACCCGGAGCGCCATCTGGTGGTCGCCTGCCTGACGAACTTCGTCTACGGCGGGCGCGGGCGGCCTGGGTTGCACGAATTTCGCCGCGAGATTCACGATTTATTCGCCAAAACGATCTGAGCGCTGTTGTGAACATCATCGGCCTGATCTCTGGTACGTCTGCCGACGGCATCGACGCGGCGCTGTGTGACATCAGCGGCGCGCCACCGAACCTCACCGCGCGGATCGTGCTCGGCTTCACGCTGCCATATCCAGCGGACGTGCGCGAACGCATCCTTGCGGCTTGCCTGCCAAACAGCCCGGCGAGTCACGCGGCGGAGATCGCCCGGCTCCATGTCGATGTGGCTGAGGCGTTCGCGGCGGCGGCGCAGACGTTGATCGACTCAGCGGGGATCACGCCTGAGGCGGTTGACCTGATCGCCTCGCATGGGCAAACCGTGTGGCACGAGGTGCGCTCTGACGGATCGGTGTACGCGACGTTGCAACTCGGCGAGAGCGCGGTGATCGCCGAGCGCACGGGGATCACGACGATCAGCAACTTCCGCCCGCGTGACATCGCCGCCGGGGGGCAGGGCGCGCCGCTCACCGCGTATGCGGATTGGTTGCTGCTGCGCCACCCAACGCACTGGCGGGCGATCCAGAACATTGGCGGCATCGGCAATGTGACGCTGCTGCCGCCGCACGCCGACGAAGCGCGCAAGCCGCTGGCCTTCGATACGGGGCCGGGCAACGCGCTGATCGATTCGGCGGTGACGCTGTTGACAAACGGCGCGCAGCCCTACGATGTCGATGGTGACATGGCGGCGGCGGGCGTGGTCGCGGCGGATTGGCTCGCCGAGCTGCTCCAGCACCCATACTTCAGGCGCGTGCCGCCGAAGACGACCGGGCGCGAGCTGTTTGGCTCGGCGCAGGCGGCAGATCTGGTGGCGGCGGGGGGGCGGCGCGGCCTGAGCGCGGCGGACATCGTGGCGACGCTCACGGCGCTGACGGCCCACAGCAGCGCCGACGCCTATCGGCGCTTCGCCCCCGTCCCGGTCGGCGAGGTGATCATCGGTGGGGGCGGGGTGCGCAACCCTACGCTGATCAAGATGCTGCGCGATCAACTGGGCGCGACCCCGGTGATCACCCACGAAGCCGTCGGCCTCAGCAGCGATCACAAAGAGGCGCTGGTGATGGCGCTGCTCGCACACGAGACCTGGCACCTGCGCCCCGGCACGCTCCCCGCGCTGACCGGCGCGACGCATCCAACGGTGCTCGGCCACCTCACGCCCGCCGCCAACACCGCCGATCTGCTGCGCCGGACGTGGGGTTAACGCGCGCCGATCAAGGGGAGCCGTGCTCGTCGAAGCACACACCGCGCGGCTGTGCTGAGACTCCAACGCAACTGGGTTGCAAAACACGGTTACAATAGAGGTGACCAACCCTGGAGAGCGTTTATGGCAGAGTCACATTCTGGGCTGCGCGCCCGGCTGAAGCGCAGCGGCCACAAACTGACGCACGCGCGCATCATCGTGCTGGCGGCGCTGGAAGCCAGCGGCGGGCACATTACTTCCACCGAACTGCTGGAACGGGTGCAGGCCGCCGATTCAGGTATTGGGCGGGCGACGATCTTTCGCACGCTCGACCTGTTCACACGCATCGGCATTGTGCGCCCCACATACATCGGTACCAGCACCACCCCCACTTATGTGTTGATGCCAGAGGGCCACCACCATCACGTGATCTGCACGAATTGCAACCTCGTGATCGAGTTCGATGAGTGCGACCTGGACGACCTAGCGACGCGGCTGGAGGCGCAGCTCAATGTGCAGTTGAGCGGTCACCTGCTGGAATTCTACGGCCTGTGCGCCGACTGCTGCGCGATCTCCGCTGAGCAAGGCGACGACTAGCCGATGCACATTGCATTCAACGGCTGGTTTTGGGGTCGCCCCATGACGGGCAGCGGCCAATATTTGCGGCGGCTGCTGGGCGCGCTGCGCCGCACCGCACCGGATCTGCAGATGACGCTGGTGCTGCCGCCGGGCGTCAACCAGGCCGACGATCTGCCGGCGGATGTCAGCTTGATCACGACGACGGGGCGCGGCGGTCGGCTGGGCAAGGTGATCTTTGAGCAGCGCACCTTCCCGCAGATGGTCGCGCGCTGCGGCGCGGATGTGGCGCATGTGCCGTACTGGGGGCCGCCGCTCACCTCGCCCGCGCCGCTGGTGACCACCGTCCTGGATGTGATCCCGCTGCTGCTCCCGGATTACGCGGCGGGGCCGGGGGCACGGCTGTACACGTCGTTGGTGAGCGCGGCGGCGCGCGGATCGGCGCAGGTGATCACGATCAGTGATGCGGCCAAAGCCGACATCGTCGCCCAGCTCAACATCCCCGCCGACTCGATCACGACGACGCATCTGGCCGCCGACGAGGTCTATCACCCGCGCATGGGGGCGGAGCATGACGAGGCGGTGCGCGCCAAATACGATCTGCCGGATGAGTTTGTGCTCTATCTGGGCGGCTTCGACCTGCGCAAGCGGGTCAATCAACTGCTGCTGGCGTATACGTATGTGGGGCAGGCCGAGGGCGATAACATCCCGCTGGTGCTGGCCGGGGCGGAACCCGCATGGGACGCGCGCCTGTTCCCGGATCTACGCAAGTACGCGGCTGAGTTGGACATCAGCGAGTATGTGCGCTGGATTGGCCCGGTCGATGAGGCGGATAAGCCCGCGCTCTATCGGCTGGCGCGGGTCTTTGTGTTTCCGAGTATGGCCGAAGGTTTCGGCCTGCCCGTGATCGAAGCGCTGGCGAGCGGCACCCCCGTCGTCGCCAACGAGATCCCCGTCATGGACGAGATCGCCGCGGACGGGGCCTATCTGGTGGCGGATGGCAACGCGCGGGCGATGGCGGGCGCGATCATTGCGCTGCTGCTGCAAGAACCGCTCCGCCAAACGCAAATCCAGCGCGGGCTGGCCCGTGCGACGCACTTTCACTGGCGCAAAACCGCCCAACGCACGCTGGAGGTTTACGAACAGGTGCTGCGCGCCGCCCGTTGATC